>NZ_JADZGH010000056.1:789-7223 GCF_015865005.1 Rhodococcus sp. CX | reverse complement strand
CGCGGATCGCCCAGCGT
Source organism: Rhodococcus sp. CX (assembly GCF_015865005.1). NCBI lineage: Bacteria > Bacillati > Actinomycetota > Actinomycetes > Mycobacteriales > Nocardiaceae > Rhodococcus > Rhodococcus sp. CX. The sequence continues at coordinate 7,206 of NZ_JADZGH010000056.1, read as the reverse complement.
TCTGTTGCCGGCACCTTCGACAACCGGGCGATCGCGGCTCGGGCTTCGGCCAGGTCGTCCTCGGTGCCTCGCTCGAGCAACGTCTCCACCAGAACGCCGGTGCCGACGAGGCCGACGAAGGGCCGTCCTGCCTCGAACATCTCGTTCACAGTTCGGCGCAGCACCGGTATCGCAGCATCGCGGTCACCGCGCCCGGCACTCTCACCGGCCGCCAGGATCTCGACGAGCGGGGCCATTTGACGAGCAACCTGCCTGCGCCGCCATACGTCACGGGCCTGCATCATCGCCTCCAGCCCCCGGCGGCGGTCGCTCGCGGTGTCCCGGCTCAGCAGCCCGGCACCCAGCGCGAACTCGGCCAGGCTCACGACGTCGTTGCCATCGCTTTCGCCGGTCTGCACCGCCTCTTCGATCACGCGCATCACGGTGTCGTCGGCCCGCAACACCCCGAAGAGGAACGCGAAGCCGTAGGTCCACATGACGACAACGCAATGAGCTGTCGGAGTGCTGTGTCGGGCCATCGCGACGGCGTCGTCCAGGTCTTGACGCCACCCGGGAAGACCCAGCCACCACCGAGCAGTGCCACGGAATGCCACCGCGACCGCGAGTGGTGATCCGAAGCCGAAGCCGGCGCCCATGGCGGGCTCGCCGGCGGCCAGGTCGATGACGGTTTGCGACCAACGCAAGATCTTGCCGAATTCGCCGGCCTCCAACCAGTTGGCGAACGCGACGGTCGCCAATCCCACAGTCGCGGTGGGATCGCCGATCGATTCGAGCAACTCCGTCTGTTCGGATACCAGCCGCGAGCCCTCTCGCACCCGCCCGGCGTACAAAAGCTCGACTGCCGGCGCGCTCATGCCGATGGCCAGCGAGAGCTTGTCCCCGGACGCCTCGCACAGCTCCCGCAGCTCCGCGAAGCGGTCGCGAGATTCCTGGAGTGCGGGGCTGTAAGTGTCGGTGGCGCACAGCATGGTGCGGGGGGCGGTGCGCATCGACAATCGGCCGGGGTCGTCGCCGGGCAGAGCGTCGGCGACTTTTCGGGCACGTTCCCAACTGAACCGTGCAGCGAAGACATCGCGGGTCGTCGCCCAATCGGCGGCCCGCATGTGCCAGCCATACGCGGCGTGCAGTTCGCCTGCTGCGTCGAGGTGTTCGGCGATCAACCCGGCATTCTGGTCGGCCGAGTCCGGGTTGCCCGACTCGATCGCGGTGGCCAGGAGCCGGTGCCATCGGGCGCGGTCGGACTTGAGCTGTGATTCGTAGGCCACCGACCGGATCAGCGGGTGGCGGAAGGCGTATTCGGCATCGGGGCTGAAACGCACCTGGTCGATCAGCTCCGCGCCCAGCAACTCGTCGGGCAGCGCATCGATGCCCAGCGCGGCCAGCAGCCCGGCGTCGAAGCGGGCGCCGATCACCGACGCTGCGCTTATCGTCTGCTTCGCCTGTGGGCTCAGCCGGTCGAGACGTGCCTCGATGGCGGCCTGCACCGTGGCGGGCACCGAGACATCGGCGACATCGGCGACATCGGCGCCACACACATAGCTGCCGCGCCGGCCGACCAGCACGCCGCGCTCGGCCAACTCGCGCACCATTTCCTCGGCGAAAAACGGGTTCCCGGCGGCTCGCTCGGCGATGAGGGTCCCGACCGGCGCGATTGAGCCGTCGGTTCCCAGAAGCTCGTTCAGGAGCTCCATGGTCTCCGAATCACTCAGCGGGGCAAGCGCTATCGTCCGAACGCCGGGCACCTGCGTCAACGCTCCCCGATATTCGGGGCGGGCGGTGATCAGCACCACCGACAGGGTTTGCGGGATGATTTCGAGCAAGTCGGCCAGCATGGATTCACTGACCTCGTCGATCCACTGGGCATCCTCGACGACGAACAGCACCGGTTCGGTACGGGCCAGCGACACGGCGTTGATCAGCGTGATCACCCGCCGACGCCGCGCCTCCGGGTCGAATCGGGGCAGCGACACCTCGGGGTCGGCGATGCCGAGTAGATCATCGAGCAGCAGCAGATCCTGCTGGTCGCCGTCGGGCACTCGTTCCCTCACCCGCGCGCGGGCCAGGGGCGCGTCCAGGTCGGCAACGCCGAGACCTTCACGCAGCATGGCGGTCACCGCATGGAACGGAATGTCACGGGCGTGGGATTCGCAGAACGTCCATATCACCTCGACCCCCCGAGCGGCCGCGATCGCGGTCGCCTCCCGCGCCATCCGCGACTTGCCGATGCCCGGCGCTCCCACCACATTCACCACACCACCCCGGCCACCGATGGCGCGGTCCACGATCTCCTCGACCGCCGCCATCTCCCGGCACCGACCGACCAGGCCGGCCTCCGCGCGTCCGACCAGGGCCCGCCGCGGGCCGATCCCCACCAGCCGGCGCACCGGCACAGGTTCGGTCTTCCCCTTGATCGACATCAGCTCGATGTCTCCCAGCACCGCGGCCTGCTCGACCAGCCGCGCGGTCGCCTCCGAGAGCATCACCCCGCCCGGCGGCGCCACCGATTCCATGCGTTGAGCCATCCCCACCTGCTCACCTATCGCCGCATACCCCAACGCGCCCGAGCCGATCTCGCCGGCAATCACTCGACCGGAGTTCAGCCCGACCCTCAGCTGCAGGTCCACCTCATCGCGACGCAGCACCTCCGAGGCCAACCGGTTCGCTTCCTCCTGGATGGCGAGCGCCGCAAGGCATGCCCGAAAGGCGTGATCCTCCAACGCAACCGGAGCGCCGAAGGTCGCCATCACGCCGTCTCCGGTGAACTCCACGGTCCCGCCGTAGCGGCGCACCACCGCTGCCGAGCGCTCCACCAGATCGGTGATGATCTCGCGCAACCGCTCCAAATCCAACGAGGCGGCGATGCCCATCGACCGCACCACATCGGCGAACAGCACCGTCACCTGCTTGTACTCCGCAGGTGTCGTGGCAGTCACAACTGCCGCACCGCACTCGCTGCAGAATTTCGAACTGGTCGGCAGTTCGGCGCCGCACGATCCACACGACAGTTCCGCTGCCATCCAGCACCACCGATCCGAGAATCCGGACCCCCACGTCCAAGAATAGGACGTCCACCAGTGACGAATAGCCTGTCTCGGTCCGCCGACCGGACGGTAGCGAGCGTCCCGTCGGAAGCCCGAGCGAAAGCGAGTGTGGGCAAAATGTGGGCACAGCGTGCATCGGCCGGCAATCAAGAAAGCCCTGACCAGGACTTTCACCGCCAATTACATGGTGGGCGCGGAGGGTTTCGAAACCACTCGTGCCCCAGCGGTTCTCGCAGGTAGGCGGGTAGCACCCGGGGTGGCCTGGGAACTCGGTATGTCCTCATATGACGGCAACCATCCGGTTCTGTCGGTTTCCCACTCTGCGACTGTCCGGAATCTGTCCGATTCTCGACCTACCCTGCGAGGGCCTTGGATTCGATCGACTGGAGGGGGTCTCGTGAAGAAGGTTCGGGTGTCCCGCGACGACGCAGCACTCATCTATGCGCTCGGCGCCGCGGCACTGTGCCTGTCCTACTCGGCGCTCGCGGACATCGCAGCGCGGGCCGGGCTCGGTGACTGGCAGGCCGCGGTGTGGCCGCTCGTCGTCGACGGGCTGATCATCGCGGCGACGCGGGCAGCGGTGACGCTCGACGCGGGACCGGCACGGCGGTACGCATGGTTCCTACTGTGGGCGGCGGTCGGGGTATCGATCGCCGGGAACGTCGCACACCTGCTGCTGCCGCCCGGGCCGGCGCATCCCGGGGTTGCCGCGACTGTCGCGGTAGTGCCACCGGTCGCGGCCCTCGCGCTGACGCACCTGGCGATCGTGCGCGCCAGGGCGCTCGCAGGCACGTCGACGGGCGGTGACAAACATCGGCCGGAAAATATTATTACCGAGCCGATCGACGCACCCGACGACCACGACAGCCCCCGCCGCGGCACCGATCACGACGAGGCGCCGCGACCGGTCACCAGGTTGCGTGTCGCACCCGCGACACCGCCGCGGCCTGCTGCGACACCGCCTGTCGCGACACCGCGCGCTACGACACAGCAGACCCTCGCCCTCGACATCGCACCCGTCACGACGGACGACGAGCTGCGGGCCCGCGCGATCCACCTCGTCGACACCGAGGGGCTGTCGATGCGTGCGACAGGCGCGCAGCTCGGTATCTCGAAAGACAAGGTGCACCGGTGGGTCACCGCGCACCGCACCAGTGTCGCGGCCGCGACAGTCGCTGTCTGACGTCGGGGACGGCCGACCGCACAAGACCCGGCCCCGTTTGGGACAATCACGTCCGGCGTCAAGCTCACCCGGAGAGGTTCACTGGTCCTCGCCGGGAGGTATGGCGAGTGACATCTCACGTCTCACTCGCCAGCGCCACACGGAGGCGCCGTCGTCGGGGGCGGCGTCCCCCACATCCACCGACGGACTCTCTTCTGTTCGCGGCCTGCAGCAGGTACCGTTCAGCAGTCCTGTTGGACGCCCACTGGTCGTGAAGGCGGCACCTTTTCGCCAGCGAATACACGAACAGCGCCCCACCTCCGAAGAGGTGGGGCGTTGTTCGTGATCCGGAGCGCGGCCGGCGAACTCCTGTGCCGCGTCGTTTGTCCACGTCGACGGCATCCGTACCGGATGATCGCGACAGACCTGTACAGTCAGTCGAACTTCCGGAACAACCCGTGCATATCATCGGTTGACCTTGGCGACGGGCAGGAACGAAGAGGAGGTGCCCATGAGCAACGCAACCCCGCGGGAAGCAGCCCGTGAAATGCGGATGCGTTACTGGAACGACAGCATGGGCAATATCCCTTTCCCTGTCGACCCGTGGGAGATCGCCGACCGGATCGGGATCCGGGTGCAGCCCGCACCGCTCAACAACAACCTTGCTGGATTCATCATCCGCGAAGATGCCGACGCGCCCACGGAGATCTACGTCAACGAGCAGGACCATGCGGTCCGGCAGCGATTCACCGTCGCCCACGAACTCGGCCACTTCTTCCGGCACAAGGACGACGAAGATGAACTCGGGTTCGTCGACGAGCGCGCAGAGCTGGCGCAGGCCGGCACCGACCCCGAAGAAATCTGGGCGAACCAGTTTGCCGCCGAACTGCTGATGCCCGCCGCCATCGTGAAGAAATGGTGGGCGGAAGGGATGTCGGTCGGCGAGCTCCGCCGACGTTTCGACGTGTCATCACCAGCGATCAACAACCGACTGTCCAGTCTCGGGCTCATCTAGCCCATGCTGAACCGGGAAGCCGACGACGAGGTCGACGGCAAGCTGCAGCGCGCCGGCCAGATCGAGTCACGGTTCAAATCGAGGCCACCGCTCGACGGCGGAACGCCGGACTCGCCCGACGCCAACGACGGTGGTGACCTCGACGACCCGGAGTCTTCTGAGGAAAACCGCGACGAGGATTCCCGGAGCGCGATCCTTGCCGCGAAGATTCGCCTGCAGACGATCAAGGCCCAGAACCGTGAGCAGGACATCGAACTCCGAAAGACGCTCGCGGGATGGTCGATCAAGTTCGTGGGCGGACAGCTTGTCGCTTCGAACATCTTCTTCTTGATCTATCTTTGCGCCAACAAGACTGACATGGACCCGGCGGTGATGGTGGCCTGGCTGGGTGCGTCGGTGATCGAGGTGATCGGCATCCTGCTCGTGATCGCTCGCAGCTTGTTCCCGGTGAAGAAGAACGGATCCAACGGGAACGACAACGGCGGCGGTTAGCCTGGTTCGTTCGGCGGATGCGGGACACAGGCCCAGTTGTTACCTAACGAAATTAGCTGTGGGACAAGAGGCTTCGCGGACCGGCCCCTACCAATCCGGGTGGCTTTTGTGATCTAATCCAGCGGTCGCCACCGTTCCCCTGTGTGGCGATACATGACCCCGTCGGCGCCCATCCCCCGCCTCGCCGGCGGGGTCCCTTCTGTTCGCAGCCTGCCGGCGGTACAGTTCGACCAGATCCGATCGGACAGTGGTCCAGTACGCCGGGCACACAGGGGATGCTCGGCAGTGCTGGCCCCTCTCCCCCGCCCTTTTGCCGGCAGTGCCCCGCCTCATCGGGAGGAAGCGGAGCACTGAAGCGGCTTCCCCGGGCGCCACAGGTGCAGCAGGTTGCAGCCACCGGCATTCTACGTCGGCGAAGATCTGCCCGAAGGCGAAAGCGCCCTGTCTCCAGCGTCGAGCGGAGCCGGACGCTTTCGGGTACTACGGCCATTGACCGGAAAGCGTCCAGAGGACGACCGAAACATGGCGACCTGGGCGAATCGGGACTTCGTTAGGCAAAGGACTCTACCGGCCGCTGCCGCGATGTGTTTGAATTCACACTATCGCCGCCCATCCCCTGCGCGGCGATTCAGGACCCCGTCGGCGCCCCCCAAATCCGCCGGCGGGGTCTCTTTCTGCCCCCGAAGATCTACCACAGATGCGGGCTG
>NZ_JADZGH010000056.1:0-779 GCF_015865005.1 Rhodococcus sp. CX | reverse complement strand
CAGGGGAATGCCTGGGCGGCACCTGGGCCCTCCCATCACCCCTCACGTCACCCCGGCGACCGAGCCGAGTGGGGCGAGAAACACATTGCCGACAAACCGACCATTCGGGTCTTATGGCGGCATGAGCAGAAAGACGCCGCCGCCGCGACGCTCCAACGAACCATTGTTCGGCGACACGAACTCACGCCGCGGCGACCTGGTAATCGCCACAGCACTTGGGACCACGATTGTCCTGGTAGCCCTTCTGCTTCTGGACTGACAGCACCCCGCCCTCGACGTGGGGACGCAGTCGTACGGGTGATAAATGCGGCGCTGGATCGCAACAGGTGCCGAGTAGGGTTGCGAGCGAACGCCCCTGTCTCCAGCTGGGGCGTTCGCTACGACCACTGCACGCCCGGCCGTGGCGGGCCGACATGGGGCGGCCGGACGATGGTGACGCCACACTTCCGACACTCGTAGGTTCGATGACCGCCGGCACCGGGTGTGCAGTCGCATGGCACCCATCCGACGAGCACCCGGCGCGCCCCGAGTGGGTGTCCGTTCGGGCACGCGCGAGGGCTGCGCTCGACGGACTTCATGCCGATAGATTCGCACAGATGTTCGACGATCGGTAGGGTTTGATCCGCGGGCCGGTGGAGCTGCGAGCTCGGGAAGCACCGGCCCGCATCCAGCATCTCGGCGTGCTCGAGTATTCCCATCGCGCGAAGCAGATGCCACACCCGTTGCTGCCGCTCATCCATACCCGATTGGACGAGATCGCGGGGCCAGGCGGTTCCATC
>NZ_JADZGH010000055.1:5653-10592 GCF_015865005.1 Rhodococcus sp. CX | reverse complement strand
GCACCGTCCTGCTCGAACAGGGTCACGAGGTGGTGATCGTCGACGACCTGTCGACCGGGAACGCGGACGCGGTGCCGGCGGGCGCGGAGTTCGTCGAGGGCGACATCGGGAAGGTCGCCGCCGAGGTTCTCGGCGTGGGCGCGGACACGCCGCGGTTCGACGGGGTGCTGCACTTCGGCGCGCAGTCGCTGGTCGGCGAATCCGTCGAGGTTCCCGAGAAGTACTGGCAGGGCAATGTCGTGACGACACTCGCACTGCTCGAGGCCATCCGGCTGTCCGGGACGCCGCGACTGGTGTTCTCGTCGACGGCCGCGACTTACGGTGAGCCCGAACAGGTTCCGATCACCGAGGACGCGCCGACCCGGCCCACCAATCCGTACGGCGCCTCCAAACTCGCGATCGACCATGCGATTTCGTCGTACGCGCACGCACACGGCCTCGCCGCGACGAGCCTGCGGTACTTCAACGTCGCCGGCGCCTATCACGGCGCAGGCGAAAACCGCGTCGTCGAAACCCATCTCATTCCGCTCGTGCTGCAGGTGGCGTTGAAGCAGCGCGACCACATCTCGGTGTTCGGCACCGACTGGCCCACCAAGGACGGCACCGCGGTCCGCGACTACATCCACGTCAAGGACCTCGCCGACGCGCATCTGCTGGCCCTGAACTCGGCGCGGCCGGGCACGCACACGATCTACAACCTCGGCAGCGGAGAGGGATTCAGTGTCCGCGAGGTGATCTCGGCCTGCGAACGCGTCACGGGTCTGCAGATCCCCGCGGTGGACGCGCCGCGCCGCGCCGGCGATCCGGCCGTGCTCGTCGCGTCGAGCCGCCGCGCCATCGAGGAACTCGGATGGGAACCCAAGCACACCGATCTCGACGAAATCGTCTCGGACGCATGGGATTACCTCCGCGATCTGGGCGACCGCTCGCACGCCGCGCGGCGCTGAGGTCACCCCGCGGGATCCGGTGGCGGTAGCGGGACACCGAGCCGCGCCGCGATCTCGAATCCCGTATCGGCGAGACCACGCACGGTCTCCGGACGCAGACCCGCCTGCAACGCCTGATCGAGCAGGTCGGCCAGCCGGTGCCGCGGGTTCGCCTCGAGAGCCACCCCGAGCGCGACGCCGGCGAAGGGCCCGTCTCCGCGGATGTACGCTCCGAATCCGACGAGCGCGGCCGCCTCGGCGCGCTCGGGGTCGGGCAGCGACCGCGTCAGCGTGATCCACAGACGCTCGGCCGCATCCGCGTACGGGCCGGCCGCGAGCGCCAGCACGGCGTCGCGGACCGTCGGATTCGACAGCAGCACAGCGAGTTCCGCCATCTCCGGCGCGAGTGGCTCGATTCCGTTGTCGTGATCGGCGATACGGTCCAGGACCGTTTCCAGTTCCATCCGGTCCGCGTGGTCGCGGCCACCCGCCCGGACCGCGTATTCGTAGGCCAGGTCGCGGGAGTCGACCGCCTCGTCGATGTACCCGGCGACGCGACTGCGCACCGGCATCGGCAGCGGTTCGAGGACCTCCGCCAACTCGGTACGTGATCGCCGGATGAGGCCGCCCTCGTAGACGCGGGCGACGGCGACCGGAGAGGCGGTCGGATCCGGCACCGTTCCGCGTCGCGCCTCGCGGCCGAGGGCGAACCATTCGCTTCCGCTGCCGATCTCCGGCACCGCGTGCACCCCGGCCACGTCGATGCCGTGGTGCGCCAGTTCCGCAATCAGGGCGTCGACGACCCGGCGGGCACGGTCCACCGCCGGGCTGTCCGGCCGGTCCAGCCGGGCGTCGACGAGGACGACGAGAACCGCTTCGGCCCCGTCACGCGCACACACCGTGCCGAAGCGGGCGAACGCCGCGCCCATCAGCTCGGGGACCGGTTCGTCGCCGTCCGGGAGCAGCAGGTCGTGCCGCATGACGGCACCGATCGCGGCGGTGCCCGGGGTGTCGCGCGACGGGCTCAGGCTCACGACGATCACGGAGCGGGCCGGGGTGAACCCGAGCAGGGCGGGGACCGCGGCGATCAGTTCACCGGGTTCGGTCAGCCGCAGCGGGCGGGAGGACGAGGCGAATGTGGTCATGCGCCGACCTTCCCCGATCCGTGGGCCGCTCGGGCGGGCCGACGACGGGAATCGCGGAATCTGGGGATGGATCGGGCGCCTGTGGACAACTTTCGCCGCGCCGCGGTGATCAGGCACCCCTGGAGCCGGGATTGTCGGACCCGGCTGATAGCGCGCCGGGCTACCGGCGCCGAGTCATCCCGCGAGGATTCGCGCGACCGCGGCGTCGTAGACGATGCCGAGGTTGTCGAGGTCGGGATCGTCGGCCCCGAACGACATGTAGGTCACGAGCAGCCGGAGGTCCCCGATCTGCGCGATGCGGGTGCGCATCGACTGGGTGACCGCGTCGTCTCCCCTCCCGGATCGCACCGTGCGGGACAGCTCGAGGGTCTCGACCCCCGCCGCCGGGGACGGCGGCGCGGATTCGGGCACCGTCGTGACGGTCGCGGTGGCCCCGCGGTGGGTGGTGTCGATCTCCGGGCAATCCGCGAGGTAGGTGCGCAGGTTCTCGAGCGGGGCTGCGCCCGCGACGAGTTCGACGCTGATGGTGGCCCGCCGGTCGTTGTCGGTGCCCACGACCATGGCGGTGCCGTCCGGCCCGTAGTCCTGGGCGGGTGGCAGGCACCCCGGCGGGTTCACCTTGGCACCGACCGGGACACCGGTCAGGTCCGGGGCGGCCTGTGCGACGGCCTGCGGTGGCAGGACGACGGCCACGTAGGGCTCGGGGAATTCCTCGGGGGGCAGCAGCAGCTCCGCCGGAGGCCGTGACGATTGTGTCGCCGGTGCGGTCGCCGCAAGACCGTCGACCGAGGACGCCTGCGGAAGGGGCGCACCCGGGACGGTGGTCGCGCACGCGGTGACGACGAGCAGCGCCGGCAGTGCCGCGACCGCCGCCGATCGTGCGCGCCGGAACCGGCCCCGCGAGTGGGATTCTCGACGATCGTGCCCTGCCACTGGGACCTCCGACGCTCGACGACCCGGTCCCGTGCCCGGGCATGAGCCGTTCACCGGTTCAACTAGACTCGTTGTCCACCATGCCACGTCGCGTGCCTTCGGGTCTCGCGGGTGGTTCAGACGATCGGAGTGTTTGCATGGACGAGCAGTCCCGCATGTACGAGCTGGAGTTCCCCGCTCCGCGCCTGACGTCGGCGGATGGTCGGGGTCCAGTGCTCGTGCACGGACTGGAAGGGTTCGCCGACGCCGGGCATGCGGTGCGGCTGGCGACGACGCATCTGCGGGAGAGCCTCGAGACCGAACTGGTCGCGTCGTTCGCAGTCGACGAGCTGATCGACTACCGCTCGCGCCGGCCGCTGATGACGTTCAAGTCCGATCACTTCTCGGACTACGCCGCGCCCGAGCTGAACCTGTACGCGCTCGTCGACACCGACGGGACTCCGTTCCTGCTGCTCGCCGGCGTGGAGCCGGACCTGAAGTGGGAGCGGTTCATCACCGCGGTGCGGCTGCTGGCCGAGCAGTTCGGGGTGCGCCGGACCATCGGGATCAACGCGATTCCGATGGCGATCCCGCACACCCGCCCGCTGGGGGTCACGGCCCATTCGACGAACAAGGATCTGATCGCCGACCACCATCGCTGGTCCGGCGAGCTGCGGGTGCCGGCCGGGGCGTCGTCGCTGCTCGAGCTGCGGATGGCGCAGCACGGGCACGAGGCCGTCGGGTTCTCCGTCCACGTTCCCCACTATCTCGCGCAGACGGACTACCCGGCCGCAGCCGAGACGTTGCTCGAGCAGGTCGCGGAGGTCGCGGATCTGAAGCTGCCGCTGGAGGCGCTCGGTCAGGCCGCGGCGCGGGTGCGCGAGCAGGTCGACGAGCACATCGGCGACAACGAGGAGGTCCAGACGGTGGTCCGCGCGCTCGAACGTCAGTACGACAGCTACGTGGCCGCGCAGGAGCAGCAGGCGTCTCCCCTGCCCACCGACGAGAGCCTGCCGACGGGCGAGGAACTGGGTGCGGAGTTCGAGCGGTTCCTGGCCGAGTACGAGCGTCGAGACGACGATCCGGGCACGACGCCGTAGGCGAAGTTACGGTCCGGCAGCGGTCGGACCTGCGGCGATTACCGCGCGGTTACTTTGCTGTTACTCTTCGTGTTGTTCGGGCCACATACAGTCGGTACGCTCACCGAGCATGCAAGAGTGGGCAGGCGGTAGGAACACCGGCCGGCCTTCCGACGGTCCTCGTGACCCCGGATCCTCGCGACGTCGTCAGGAGACGTTCATGGGTACAGCGCGCACGCGGAAACTCCGCCCGGTTCCCGATTCCGAACCGCGTTTGGTCTTCCGCACGATCCACGGTTACCGCCGCGCCTTCCGGCTCGCCGGGAGCGGTCCCGCGCTGCTGCTGATCCACGGGATCGGTGACAACTCGTCGACGTGGCAGGAGGTGATCCCCCACCTCGCGGAGAACTACACCGTCATCGCCCCCGACCTGCTCGGTCACGGCCGTTCCGACAAGCCGCGCGCCGACTACTCGGTCGCCGCGTACGCGAACGGCATGCGCGATCTGCTGTCGGTCCTGGACATCGACAAGGTCACCGTGATCGGGCACTCGCTCGGCGGCGGCGTCGCGATGCAGTTCGCCTACCAGTTCCCGCACATGGTCGACCGCCTCATCCTCGTCTCCTCCGGCGGCGTCACCAAGGACGTGCATCCGGTCCTGCGTCTGGTCTCGATGCCGGTGTTCGCCGAGGTGCTCAAGCTGCTGCGGCTGCCCGGCGCCCTGCCCGCGGTCAAGCTCACCGGCAACGTGCTGAGCCGGCTGCATGGCACCCCCCTGCGTCCGGGCGCACTGCTGCACGACACCTCCGATCTTGTTCGGGTTCTCAGCGAACTGCCCGATCCCACCGCCTACGAGGCGTACCTGCGTACCCTCCGC
>NZ_JADZGH010000055.1:2933-5643 GCF_015865005.1 Rhodococcus sp. CX | reverse complement strand
CGACCGCTGTTACCTGACCGAGAACCTGCCGGTCCAGCTCATCTGGGGCGATCGCGACAGCGTGATCCCGGTCGGCCACGGCTATCTCGCCCATTCCGCGATGCCGGGCTCCCGGCTGGACATCTTCCGCGGTGCCGGGCACTTCCCGTTCCGCGACGATCCGATCCGGTTCCTGCGAGTCGTCGAGGAGTTCCTCACCACCACTGCCCCGCTCGAATTCGACGCCGAACGCTGGCGGCAGCTGCTCATCGCCGGTGTCAGCGAAAGCCAGATCGGCGGCGGTCCCGAAACCCGTATGGCCGTCCTCGACGCGATGGGCGCCGACGAGCGCAGCGCCACCTGACGAGCGCGGCGCCACCCGGACACGGACCGTGGCCCGCTGTCCGGACACGGACCGTGGCCCGCTGTCGGGTGAAGGCCGACTAGCCTGTAACGGTGCTGCTGCCGGATCTGATCCCCGACCCCGTCGACGAGGACTCGCTGTTCGACGCCTTCACCTCCTGGACGACGGACAGGGGCCTGACGCTCTATCCCGCGCAGGAGGAAGCGCTGATGGAGATCGTCGCCGGCTCGAACGTGATCCTGGCGACGCCGACGGGTTCGGGAAAGTCGATGGTGGCGCTCGGTGCGCACTTCTTCGCCCTCGCCACCGGCAAGCGCACCTTCTACACCGCACCCATCAAGGCACTGGTCAGCGAGAAGTTCTTCGCGCTGTGCGAGGTGTTCGGCGCCGACCTGGTCGGGATGATGACCGGTGACGCCTCGGTGAATTCGGGTGCGCCGATCATCTGCGCGACCGCGGAGATCGTCGCGAACCTCGCGTTGCGGGAGGGCGCGGACTCGGATATCGGTCAGGTGATCATGGACGAGTTCCACTTCTACTCGGAACCGGACCGCGGCTGGGCGTGGCAGGTTCCGCTGATCGAACTTCCGCACGCGCAGTTCCTGCTGATGTCGGCGACGCTCGGGGACGTCAGCCGGTTCCGGGACGATCTGACGCGCCGCACCGGCAGGCCCACCACGGAAGTCTCCGGCGCGGAACGTCCGGTGCCGCTCACGTACTCGTATTCGCTCGCGCCGATCGGCGAGGCCATCGAGGAACTCGTCACCACACATCAGGCTCCCGTATACGTCGTGCATTTCACGCAGGCCGCCGCACTCGAACGCGCCCAGGCACTCATGAGCGTGAACATGTGCAGCAAGGCGGAGAAGGAGGCGATCGCCGAGGCCATCGGCGCGTTCCGCTTCTCGACGGGCTTCGGCAAGACGCTGTCACGGCTGGTGCGCCACGGCATCGGTGTGCACCACGCGGGCATGCTGCCGAAGTACCGGCGGCTCGTCGAGCGCCTCGCGCAGGACGGACTGCTCAAGGTGATCTGCGGGACCGACACCCTCGGCGTGGGGATCAACGTTCCGATCCGCACCGTCCTGCTGACGGGTCTGACCAAGTTCGACGGCACCCGCATGCGCCAGCTCAAGGCCCGCGAATTCCACCAGATCGCCGGACGCGCCGGACGCGCCGGGTTCGACACGATGGGCACGGTGGTCGTGCAGGCACCCGAGCACGAGATCGAGAACCATCGCGCGCTCGCCAAGGCGGGCGACGATCCCAAGAAGAAGCGGAAGGTGCAGCGCAAGAAGGCACCCGAGGGTTTCGTGTCCTGGGGCGAGGCGACGTTCGAGAAGATCGTGGCCGCACCGCCCGAGCCGATGGTCTCGCGCTTCCGCGTCACCAATTCGATGCTGCTCAACGTCATTGCCCGTCCCGGCAACTGCTTCGACGCGATGCGTCACCTGCTCGAGGACAACCACGAGCCCCGCAAGGCACAGCGCCGCCACATCCTGCGCGCGATCGAGCTGTATCGGGGTCTGCTGCAGGCCGGGATCGTCGAACGCCTCGACGCCCCCGACGAGGACGGCCGCTGGGCGCGGCTGACCGTCGACCTGCAGCGTGACTTCGCGTTGAACCAGCCGCTGTCGCCGTTCGCGCTCGCCGTCCTCGAACTGCTCGACATGGAATCCCCCACCTACGCGCTCGATGTCGTGTCGGTGATCGAGTCGACCCTCGACGACCCGCGGCAGATCCTGTTCGCCCAGCAGCACGCCGCGCGCGGCGAGGCGGTCGCGCAGATGAAGGCGGACGGGATCGAGTACGACGAGCGCATGGAGCTGCTCGAGGAGGTCACCTGGCCCAAGCCGCTCGCGGAGCTGCTCGAGCCGGCCTTCGAGACCTACCGGGCCGGGCATCCCTGGGTGTCCGAGACGCCGCTGTCGCCGAAGTCGGTGGTGCGGGACATGGTCGAGAAGTCGATGACGTTCTCCGAACTCGTCTCGCACTACGGGCTCGCCCGTTCCGAAGGGCTGGTGCTGCGCTATCTCGCGGACGCGTACCGGGCGCTGCGCCAGACCGTGCCGGATTCGGCGCGCACCGAGGAACTCGAGGACCTCACCGAATGGCTCGGGGAATTGATCCGCCAGGTCGATTCGTCGCTGCTCGACGAGTGGGAGCAGCTCGCCAACCCCGCTGTCGAGGCGGACGACCAGCAGCTCGCCTTCGGCGCGGACACGCCGCGCCCGATCTCCGCGAACCCCCGCGCGTTCAAGGTGATGGTGCGCAACGCGATGTTCAAGCGGGTCGAACTCGCGTCCCGGAAGCGGTGGGACGAATTGGCCGAGCTCGGTGACGGACTCGAGGCCGAGGACTGGGCGG
>NZ_JADZGH010000055.1:0-2923 GCF_015865005.1 Rhodococcus sp. CX | reverse complement strand
CTTCGACGAGTACGACGAGATCGGCACCGGACCGGACGCACGCGGTCCGGGGCTGTTCTCCGTCGTGGAGGAACCGACGCTGTGGCGGGTCCGGCAGACGCTTGCCGATCCCGCGGGCGATCACGGCTGGGCGCTGATCGGCGAGGTGAACCTGGCCGAGTCGGATGCCGCGGGTGAGGTGGTGTTCGACGAGTTCGAGATCGTCGAGGGCTGAGCGATGCTGCTTCGTCAGGCCCGCCTCGCTCCCGGCGCGGACCCGGTCGACCTGCGGATCCACGACGGCCGTGTCGGCGGCAGTGCCGGGGACGACGGTGCCGGGGAGGTCGTCGATCTCGGCGGCCGCCTGGTGCTGCCCGGGCTGTGGGATTCGCACGTGCATTTCGACCAGTGGGCGCTGTCGCAGGCCGCGCTCGATCTGTCGGGTGCGCGCTCGGCCGCGGAAGTGGTCGCGTTGTTCGCGACCCGTCTCGGGGAACCGGAACCGGATGTGGTGGTGGCGCACGGGTTTCGGGACGGCTTGTGGCCGGACGAGCCGAACGCTGCGCTGCTCGACGCGATCGCGCCGCACCGGCCGCTCGTCGCGGTCAGTGCCGATCTACACGGTGCGTGGCTCAATACCGCCGCCCTGCAGCATTTCTCGCTCGCTCCGCATCCGACCGGCCTGCTGCGCGAAGCCGAATTCATGCCGCTGATGAACGAGATCCAGCGCGTCGACCCCGACGTGCTCGACCGGTGGGTGGACGATGCCGCCCGCGCGGTCGCCGCCCGCGGGGTGGTCGGGATCGTCGACTTCGAGATCGCGGACAACATCACCGCGTGGTCGCGGCGCATCACTGCAGGGACCGACCGGCTGCGGGTGCGCTGCGGTATCTGGCCGCAGTGGCTCGACGCCACGATCGACGCGGGATGGCGCACCGGCGACGAGATCCCGGGCACCGGCGGGCTGGCCACGGTCGGGCCGATGAAGGTGATCGTCGACGGGTCGCTCGGCACCCGCACTGCCTACTGCCACGATCCGTATCCCGACGGAGACCACGGGGTGCTCACCGTGCCACCCGATCAGCTCGCGCGGTGGATGACGCGGGCACGCGACCATGGCATCGATTCCGCGATCCACGCGATCGGCGACCGCGCGTGCGAGCACGTGCTGGACTGCTTCGAGACGACCGGGACGCGCGGCAGCGTCGAGCACGCACAGCTGGTCGCCGACGCGGACTTCGCCCGCTTCGCGCAGCTCGGAGTCACCGCGAGCATCCAGCCCGCGCACGTACACGACGACGCCGAACTCGCCGACCGGTACTGGGCGGGTCGCACCGCCCGCGCGTTCCCGTACGGCACGCTGCTCGGCTCGGGCGCGACGCTCTCGCTCGGTTCGGACGCCCCGGTCGCACGGCTCGATCCGTGGCTGACGCTGGCCGCCGCCGTCGACCGCACGCTCCCCGACGGACGGGTGTGGCATCGGGAGCACGAGTTGCCGTGGCCGGTCGCGCTCGCCGCGTCCACCGGCGGCCGGGAGCGGGTCACGGCCGGCGATGTCGCCGATCTGGTGGTGCTGAACGCCGACGCGCTTCCTGCGACCGGGGCAGCACTCGCCGAGACCCCGGTGTGGGGCACGATGCTCGGCGGCCGCTGGACCTACGGGCCTCTCTGCGAGAACTGAACCCCCACGACGGTACCCTGACCGGGTGAGTGACGAGTCTCCGCAGGTGTTCCGGCTGGCCTATGTTCCCGGGGTCACCCCGGCCAAATGGGTGCGGGTGTGGACCGAGCGGATGCCCGACATCCCGATCGAACTGGTGCCGGTCCCGTCCACGTCCGGTGCCGCGTGCGTGCGCGAGGACCAGGCGGACGCCGCGCTGCTGCGGCTGCCCCTCGAACGCGACGGCCTGTCGGTGATCAGCCTCTACACCGAGGTCTCGGTCGTGGTGGTCCCGGCCGAGCATGCGATCGCGGCGGTCGAGGAGGTCTCGGTCGCCGACCTCGAGGAGGAGACCGTCCTGCATCCGCTCGACGACGTGCTGGACTGGGCGAAGCTCCCGGGCGAGGAGGCCTTCGAACGTCCGGAAACCACCGAGGGCGCGATCTCGCACGTCGCCTCCGAGGTCGGAGTTCTCATCACCCCCCAGTCGCTGGCCCGGCTGCACCACCGCAAGGACCTGACGTACCGCCCGGTGGTGGATGCACCGCAGTCCCAGGTCGGCCTCGTGTGGCTGACCGACCGGACCACCAATCTCGTCGACGAGTTCGTCGGAATCGTGCGCGGCCGTACCGCGAACAGCTCGCGGGGACGGCAGGACGAGCCCGACAAGAAGGCGAAGCGACGCGGCGAACGGCAGGGTTCACAGCCCCGGAAGGTCGTGGGCGACAAGAAGCCGAAGACGCGGCGCGGCAACGCCGGGCGCCCCAAGAGCGCCGGCCGGGTCCGGAAGCGTCGCGGCTGAGCATCGCCCGGACCGGCAACCACGTTTCAGCGAGGCATCATGTCCTGCCACGTGGCCGGCTCGGCACCGGCGGTGAGATCACCCTGCCGGTACAACCGCCCGTCCGGACCGAAGTACCGTCCGGTGTGCGGATCGTATTGCGCCGAAGCAGGTTCCGATTCCGACACCGCTCCGCGCGCGCTCGGGATCGGCGGGAGCCCCACCTCGGGCGCCACGAGGGATCCGTCGGGGTTGTATCGCGAATCCTGCGGCAGCCCTTGCGCTTCCAGGTTCGGGTCGTACGGATAGGGACCGACGACCGGCTGCTCGATGGCGAGCGGCACGAATTCCCGGTCGCTGTTGCACAATTCGGCGGTCGCCGCGCGCTTGTCGGGATTGTTGGCGCAAGGGATGTTGCGGGCGCCGCGGACGGCGATCTGCGAATTCTGTGGGAGCTTGCAGTACAGGTCCTCCGGAGTGTCGACGGTGTCGGTCTCGTACGG
>NZ_JADZGH010000054.1:21861-23888 GCF_015865005.1 Rhodococcus sp. CX | reverse complement strand
ACCCGCACCCCACCCCCGTTTCGAGAGGTCAGTTCCGCGTTGAGTACCCCGCCCGCCTCGGCCACCGGCGATACCGGCACCGCCATCAGCGACTCCGGCACAGCCGCCCTGTCCAAGGAAGTGCGCGCGGAGGCCGCTCGGCGCCGCACGTTCGCCGTCATCTCCCATCCGGACGCCGGTAAGTCCACGCTCACCGAGGCGCTGGCACTGCACGCGAAGGTGATCTCCGAGGCCGGCGCCGTGCACGGCAAGGCCGGCCGCAAGTCGACCGTCTCGGACTGGATGGAGATGGAGAAGGCCCGCGGCATCTCGGTCAGCTCCACCGCACTGCAGTTCAACTACCGCTCGAGCGAGTCCACCGCCGACGAGGACGACCCGGGCAACGTCATCAACCTCGTCGACACCCCCGGCCACTCGGATTTCTCCGAGGACACCTACCGCGTGCTCACCGCCGTCGACGCCGCGGTCATGCTCATCGACGCCGCAAAGGGCCTCGAGCCACAGACGCTGAAGCTGTTCCAGGTGTGCCGCCACCGCGGCATCCCGGTGATCACCGTGATCAACAAGTGGGACCGTCCCGGTCGCGCACCGCTCGAACTGCTCGACGAGATCGACGAGCGGATCGGCCTGACGCCGACCCCGCTGTTCTGGCCCGTCGGCATCGCCGGCGACTTCCGCGGCCTGCTGCGGCGCGGTGAGGACGGCGCGGCCGAGGAGTACATCAAGTTCACCCGCACCGCGGGCGGCGCGAAGATCGCCCCCGAGGAGCATCTGGACCCCGACGCCGCGCTGGAGCGCGAAGGCGACGCGTGGGCCGAGGCCGCGGAGGAATCGGAACTGCTGTCGGCGAGCGGCCAGGACCACGACCAGGAACTGTTCCTCGCCGGCCAGACGTCGCCGGTGATCTTCGCGTCGGCGATGCTGAACTTCGGCGTGCGGCAGATCCTCGACACCCTCGTCGCGCTGGCGCCGCCGCCGCGCGCCCGCCTCGACATCGACGACAATCCCCGTGACGTCGACGACCCGTTCAGCGCGGTCGTGTTCAAGGTGCAGGCCGGCATGGACACCGCGCACCGCGACCGCCTCGCGTTCATGCGCGTGGTCTCCGGGGTGTTCGAGCGCGGCATGGTCGTCACCCACGCCCAGACCGGCAAGCCGTTCACCACCAAGTACGCGTTGACGGTGTTCGGCCGCGAACGGTCCACGGTCGAGGCCGCCTATCCGGGCGACGTGGTGGGTCTGGTCAACGCGACCGCCCTGGCGCCCGGACACACTCTGTTCGTGGACCGGAAGGTCGAGTTCCCGCCGATCCCGTCGTTCGCGCCGGAGCACTTCGCGGTCCTGCGGGTCGACGCCGCGTCGAAGTACAAGCAGTTCCGCAAGGCCGTCGACCAGCTCGACTCCGAAGGCGTCGTGCAGATCCTGCGCAACGACGTGCGCGGAGACGCCTCGCCGGTGATGGCGGCCGTCGGCCCCATGCAGTTCGAGGTCGTCTCGGCGCGGATGAAAGCCGAGTACAACGTCGAACCGCGGATCGAACCGCTCGGCTACGCGCTGGCCCGCCGCACCGACACCGCCTCGCGGGACGAACTGAACCGGCAGCGCGGCGTCGAGGTGTTCACCCGGTCCGACGGGGTGCTGCTTGCGCTGGTCAGCGACAAGTGGCGGCTGCAGTACATCCGGAAGGAACTGCCGGATCTGACGCTGGAGCCGCTGGTCGCCACCACCGACTGAGGTTGTTGCAGCGGTAGTGCATGTGACTCCGATTACTGGTATTTTCCTGCCGTCGAGCTGACGCTGGCTCGGGGGATTTTCAGGAGCTGTGGATGAACGACGACACCTCGGCCGTCGGGCCGGGCGGGAGACCCGCGCGCGCCCGCACCGGTTCCGTCAAGCGGAACGATTCGCCGAAGCGCTCGGGGACCTTCATCTATCCGCTGCCCAGCACGCCGCTCCCGAGCAGCACCCCGATGACGAGCAGCCCCGGCCCGCACGCCGAGGTCAGTCATGCATCCGATCGCAACCCG
>NZ_JADZGH010000054.1:15577-21715 GCF_015865005.1 Rhodococcus sp. CX | reverse complement strand
CGCCGGCCACCACGACCGAACTCGGCAGCCTGCCGACGGGCGGGCCGGCGGTCGGCCCGGCACGCCGCAACTCGATGGGGCAGGCGTCGGTACGGATCGCCGCGCGGCTCGCGCACGGCGAGCTGGCCACCCGGACCCACCGCAGTCACGCCTCGGACCCGACCGTCGACAACGACGAACTGCTGAGCCTGCTCGGTGAGTACCTGCTCGCCGGTGGTCTCGAGAAGCCGGAGATCCATGCCACCCTCGGCGGGCAGCCGATCGTCGTGGACCTGCAGGCACCGCAGCGCCCCACGCGCTGAACGAACTCCCGCCTCCGGGTGGCTGAATCGACTCCTGCCTCCGGGTGACGGAGGCAGTCACCCGGGGGTCAGTCCTCGAAGAGCGCGGCGATCCTCGCGGGGTCGATGTCTTCGATGGTCTTCGGCGACCACGACGGGTTGCGGTCCTTGTCGACGAGCACGGCCCGCACCCCCTCCGCGAAGTCCGGTTCGCCGCAGATCCGGACGGCGACGTCGAGCTCCCGCGCGAAGCATTCGCTCAGGGTGCTCTCGGCGCCGCGGCGCAGAAGTTCGGCGGTTGCGTACAGGCTCGTCGGCGACAGCGCCCGCAGCGCGTCGCGGGTCTGCGTGGCCCAGGCGGGGTCACCGAGCGTGTCGTCGTCGAGTCGCGTGACGATGTCGGCGACGGTGCCGTCACCGAAGACCTGCTCGATGTCGGTGAACCGGTCGGCGAGCTCCGACTCGGGGGCCGGCTCGGCGAACTCGTCGAGGGCGTCCTGCCATTCGCCCGCGCGGATGCGGTCGGCGAGCGCACCGATGCGGTCGCTGGGCACGAAGTGCGTGGCCAACCCGACTGCGAGGGCGTCTCCGGCGGACACGCGGGCGCCGCTCAATCCCAGGTACATGCCGACGGCGTCGCAGCGTGCCGTGGTTCCGCGCAGCCGCGGAAGGAAGTGGCTCGCGCCGACGTCGGGGATGAATCCGATCGCGGTCTCGGGCATCGCGAGCATCGCGTTCTCCGACACCACCCGCACCGCGCCGTGGACGGAGATGCCCAGCCCGCCGCCCATGGTGACGCCGTCGAGCAGCGCCAGGTACGGCTTGGGGTAGGTGGCGACGAGCTCGTCCAGCCGGTACTCCTCGGCGAAGTACGCCCGGACCCGATCGGTGTCGCCGGCCAGCGCCGCGTCCCGCACCGACTTGATGTCCCCACCCGCACAGAACGCGCGGTCGGAGGCGCTGGTCACCAGTACCGCCGTGACCTGCGGGTCGTCGCGCCACTCCGACAGCGGCGCGTACAGGTCACGGATCATCGAACTGTCCAGGGCGTTGAGCGCCGAGGGCCGATCGAGCACCACCTCGCCGACGCCGTTGGCGACGCAGGCACGAATGAAGGACGACTCTGTCACGGGCGGGAGCCTACCGGGCGAGGTCGTCACCGGCCGGACACACGGTGTTCGCGCGCTACGGGGTGTCGCCGGTGGGGTTGCCCGTGACCGGACCGACGAGCAGCCAGCGGTGCCCGAACGGGTCGAGCAGCGTCGCGTTGCGGTTGCCGTGGCTTTCGGTGATCCAGCGTTCGACGGTGCCGCCGGCGCCGCGGGCACGGGCCAGGACGGCATCGGTGTCGTCGACCGGCAGCATCAGGCTCACCGACGTCGAACCCGCCTCGGCGGCGGTCAGCCCCATCTCCGGGAACTCCTCGGCGACATACACCATGCCGGTGGGGAAGATCAGTTCCGCATGACCGATCCGGCCGTCGTCCATCACGACCGGGTCACCTGCGAGCTGCGCATCGAAAACCTTTGTGTACCAGTCGATTGCCGTGCGAGCCTCGGAGACCGTGAGATACGGCAACGCTCCCGGTCTCGGGAAGTCGATCCCGTCGAACGTCATGATGCGCGCGGAACCTCCAGCAGATCCCAGCGGTTGGAGGTGAGCCGGAAACTCGGCAGGTCGTCGAGGGAAACGACTGTCTCCCAGTTCCGTTCGTAGGAGGTGTGCGAGATGCGCCATTTCCCGTCGTCGCACAGCGCGTACCGGTCGTGGTAGTACGCGGAACCGCGCAGCAGCATCCCGTCCTCGGGCACGACGACGGTGTCCGCGAGCAGCCACACCCCGGTGGCGGTCTTCCCGTCGGGGGCGACGTCGATCTCGGGGTGGCTGCAGTGGTGCTCGGTGACGACGTGGGCGCCGAGCGTGTTCGCGAGAAAACCCACGAACGCGTCCCGGGATTCGAAACTGAGATGCTCGCCGTAGACGGCGGTGGCCTCCGGAGTCAGTGTGTCCGCGAACTCGACCCATTCCTTGGTGTCGAGCGCGCGAGCATAGCGGTACTTGACCCGCTCGATCGCACTGACGGCCTCCCGATCCATCGCCGACCTCCCGAGCCCGTACGACCTTTTGGTACCTGACAGCCAGGCTATCCCGGATTCCGGTCGGGGGGTATCGGTTTCGGAGGCTCGCCGGGCAATTCGATTGCAGTTCGGTTACGTCGCCGTCGTTGTCGCCCGTTCACCGCGTCCGGTCCGTGTCGCCGTGCTATCGGTCCGGCCGCGGCGGGGCCAGTGCCCGGATGGTCGCGTCGACGATGGTCTCCGCGTACGCCTCGTCCTCGGCGGGGGTGGCCGGGGTCCCGAGGGCGAACAGCACGTGACTGAGCACCGCCCCGGTGACCATCTCGAGCAGCAGGGTCACGGACGTGTCGGCGCGCAGTTCACCGCGGGCGACCGCGCGGTGCACGATGGTGCGCGCCGCGAGCACCCGGCTGCGGTTGAGCGTGTCGGTGAGCCGGGCGAGCAGCTCCGGATGGGCGCGCGCGTCGAGCGCGACACGCAGGCTCACCAGCCCGGAGGTGGTGCGGTAACCACGGAGCAGCTGACCGGCGAGCTCGACCAGGTCCGCGCGCAGGCTGCCGGTGTCGATCGGGTCCGGCAGCGGGCTGCGGGCCTCGAGGGCCTGCACGAGCAGATCGTCCTTCGAATCCCATCGCCGGTACAGGGCGGCGCGGCCGACGCGGGCCCGGCGGCCCACGGCGTCGAGGGTGAAGCCGCGCCAGCTCGTCTCGGAGTAGACCTCGAGCACGGCGTCGAACACGCGGTCCTCGAGGTCGGCGTCGCGCGGCCGGCCACGGCGTCGGGGTGATGCTTCGGTCACACCGGCAGTGTGCCAGACCTCGGAATTATTTACAGACTGGATCAGTCCGTATTACTCTTCGGTCAGTTCAACACCGCGTCTTCCCTAAGGACAGTGATGGCAGACCCCACCCGTGTACCGGTCGTGATCGGTGTCGGCGACCTCCGATCCGGTCGTGCCGGCTCCCCCGCCGACCCCCGCGAACCGCTCGACCTGATCCACGAGGCCACCACCGCGGCCCTCGCCGACACCGGCGTCGCCGACTCCGCGGCCCTCGCCGCCCGGGTCGACACGATCCGCGCCGTCAAGACCGCGAGCTGGGCGTACGACGACCTGCCGGGCCTGCTCGCCGACCGCCTGGGAGCAAACCCCGACCGCACCTCGACCACGCCGATCGGTGGGCACTGGCCCGCGGCGCTGCTCGACCGGATCGCCCACGACATCGCCGCAGGCACGAGCTCGATCGCGCTGCTCGTCGGCGGTGAAGCGCAGGCGTCGGTCACCGGTGCGGCCAAGTCCGGCACCGACCCCGCCGCACTCGGCTGGACCACCGCGCCCGGCGGCCCGCCCGCGTTCGACCCGGACGACCTGGGCAGCCTCGCCATGCAGCGCGCCGCGATGATCGCCCCGACCCGGGTCTATCCCCTGTTCGAGAACCGGCTCAGCTTCGAGGCCGGGCACGGGCACGACGAATCCGTCGCCTGGTCCGCCCGGCTGTACGCGGCGTTCTCCGAGATCGCCGCCACCAACCCGGCCGCGTGGAACCCGGACCTGCGCACCGCCGAGGACATCGCCACCCCCGGTCCCCGCAACCGAATGGTGACCGATCCGTACCCGCTGCTGATGAACGCGATGCCGTTCGTCGACCAGGCCGCCGCGGTCGTGGTCACGTCCCTCGCCGCCGCCCGTGACCTCGGCATCGACGAGGACAGGATCGTGTACGTGTGGGGCGGCGCCGGCGCCACCGAACCCGCCGACGTGCTCGCCCGCGCCGAGTTCGGCCGCTCGGCCGCGCTCGCCGACGCCCTGGCCCGCACCCTGTCCCGCGCCGACATCAAGGCCCGCGACCTCGACATCGTCGACGCCTACAGCTGCTTCCCGGTGGTACCGAAGCTGCTCGTCGAACACCTCGGGCTGCCGCGCGAGACCGTGCCCAGCGTCACCGGCGGGCACTCGTTCTTCGGCGGACCGCTCAACAGCTACACGCTGCACTCGATCGTCGCGGTCGCGCGACGGCTGCGCACCGACGGCGAGCTCGCCCTCGTGCACGGCAACGGCGGTTACCTGACGTACCAGCACACCGTCATCCTCGCCGCGGCGCCGCACACCGACGGCTACATCGGCGATCCGGAACCGGTACTGCTGCCGGCGACCGCACCCGAAGCCGCCCGCGACTACGAGGGTGAGGTCGAAGTCGTCACCGCCACAGCCGAATACGGACGTGACGGCAATCCGGCCACCGGCTTCCTCATCGGCCTCACCCCCGACGGCCGCCGCGTCGCCGGGCACACCGACGCCGCGGGCGCCGCGATCCTCGCGACCGGCCCCGCACTCATCGGGCAGACCCTCCGCGTCGCCGACGCCGGCGGCGCGCTCACCATCACTCTCGTCGATCAACCCTCCGAGGAGTCCGCATCGTGACCGAACCGGTCGTTCTCGTCGAGCAGCGGGACCACACCCTGCTCGTCACCA
This sequence comes from Rhodococcus sp. CX, assembly GCF_015865005.1. Lineage (NCBI taxonomy): Bacteria > Bacillati > Actinomycetota > Actinomycetes > Mycobacteriales > Nocardiaceae > Rhodococcus > Rhodococcus sp. CX. The sequence continues at coordinate 16,886 of NZ_JADZGH010000054.1, read as the reverse complement.
TCAACCGTCCCCGCGCCGCCAACAGCATCAACGCGGAGGTGCACCAGGGCCTCGGCGAGGCGTGGGAGCGCGCCGACGAAGACAACAGCGTGCGGGTGGTCGTGCTCACCGGTGCCGGCGACAGCGTGTTCTGCGGCGGCGCCGACCTCAAGGCCCTCGGCACCTCCGGACCCGACGGCGTCACCCCGCCCGAGACCGCGCACTGGGGCTTCGCCGGTGTGGTCAAGCACCACATCCGCAAGCCGGTGATCGCCGCGGTGAACGGCACCGCGCTCGGTGGCGGCACCGAACTCGCGCTCGCGAGCGATCTCGTCGTCGCCGCGGACAGCGCCGAATTCGGTCTGCCCGAGGTGCATCGCGGGCTCATCGCCGGTGCCGGCGGCGTGTTCCGCATCGGCCAGGCCATCCCGCGCGCGGTCGCGATGGAGCTGATCCTCACGGGCAAGCCGATGTCCGCGCAGGACGCGCTGCGGTGGGGCCTGGTCAACCGCGTGGTGCCGCAGACGGACGTGCTGTCCACCGCCCTGGCGCTCGCCGAGGACGTCGCGGCCGGCGCTCCCCTGGCCGTGCAGGCCAGCAAGACCGTCGCCCGCGGCATCGTCGACGGCAACATCGCCGCCGAGGATCAGTCCTGGGAACTCACCGACAAAGCGCTCGCGCGTCTCACCACCAGCGCCGACACCCTCGAAGGCGTCATGGCCTTCATGCAGAAGCGCGCACCCGTCTGGAAGGGCGAATAACCGTGACCACCACCGAAATCCTGCGCTGGGACACCGACGAGCGGAAGGCGCTGCGGCAGCTCGCCGCCGACTTCACGCGCAAGGAGATCGTCCCCCACATCGACACCTGGGAACGTGAGGGCGCGATTCCGCGGGAGCTGCACCGCAAGGCCGCCGACGCGGGCCTGCTGGGCGCGTCCGTCGCCGAGGAGCACGGCGGCTCCGGCGGCAACCCGCTCGACATGCTCGCGATCCTCGAGGAGATCATCCTCGCGGGCGGCTCGTCCGGATTGATCTCGGCCCTGTTCAGCCACGGCATCGCGACTCCGCACATCGTCGCGTCGGGCAACACCGATCTCATCGACCGGTTCGCCCGTCCCGCGCTCGAGGGCCGGCTCATCGGATCGCTCGCGATCACCGAGCCCAGCGGCGGCTCCGACGTGGCGAACATCCGCACCACCGCGCGCCGCGACGGCGACGAGTACGTGATCAACGGCTCGAAGCTGTACATCACCTCCGGTACCCGCGCCGACTTCGTCACCACCGCGGTGCGCACCGGCGACGCCGGTGCCGGCGGTATTTCGCTGATC
>NZ_JADZGH010000054.1:11413-15567 GCF_015865005.1 Rhodococcus sp. CX | reverse complement strand
CGACAAGATGGGCTGGCTGTGCTCGGACACCGCCGAGCTGTTCTACGACGACGTGCGCGTGCCCGTGGAAAACCTTGTCGGCGTCGAGAACTCGGCGTTCGGCCAGATCGCGCAGCAGTTCCAGGGTGAGCGGCTGTCGCTCGCGTTCCAGGCGGTCGCGACCGCCCAGCGCTGCTTCGACCTGACGGTCGAGTGGGTCAAGTCCCGCGAGACGATGGGCCGCCCGCTGTCCAAGCGTCAGGTGGTGCGTCACCGCCTGGCCGACCTGGCCACCGAAATCACTGCGGCGCATACGTTCTGCCGTTCCGTCGCGGAGCGCTGGGTCAACGGCGAGGGCATGCTGCTCGAAACGTCGATGGCGAAGAACAACGCAGTGAAGGTCTGCGACAAGGCCGTGATGGAGGCCGTTCAGCTCGCCGGCGGTATCGGCCTGATGCGCGAGAGCGAGGTCGAGCGGCACTTCCGCGACGCCCGCGTCCTCGGTATCGGTGGCGGCACCACCGAGATCATGAACGAGATCATCAGCAAGCTGCTGGGGCTGTAAGCAGTCGGGCGCCGGTGCGTCCTTCGGGCCGATGGGGGCTCGAAGGACGCACTCGGCGTTTCAGCGCACTTTTTCGAGCGCGACGACGGCGACGACGGCGATCACCACGTGCATAAGGGTGAGCGTCACGGTGCTGGCCGTGTCGAAGTCCGCCGAGAGCGTGCCCGCGATCGTGGCGAGCGGCAGCAACGCGCCCACCACTTGGGCGATCCGCAGGAATCCTCGCCACCACAGACCGAGCAGGACCGCGACCGTGAGTCCGATGCCCAGGGGCACCACGGTCATGAGTACGACGCCGCCGGGTGCGGCACTGACGGTCGCGCCGGCGTCGGTGTGCTCGAACGAACCACCCGCAGCCAGGCCGATCAGCCACAGGACGAGGTTGAGCACGAGCGCTCCCGCGACCGCGGCGACCACGACGACAGGCCGCCCGGTCGTCCACGATCGGCGCAGAACTGTTGAGGAACTGGATGTTTCGGTTGTGGACATCGATCCTCCTGATGAGTGTTGTCTGCTGACACGACTCATCGTGCGACCTCGAGTCGACTCGAGGTCAAGAGGCGGCTGCGCCGCCCGTGTGCCTTTGTGGCGGCTCCCACCGCCACAAAGGCACACCGGGGCGTCAGCCCAGCTCTTCGGCGAGCTCCATCCACTGCTCCTCGGCGGCTTCCTTCTCCGCGACCACCTGGCGCAGTTCGGCGTCGAGCTTCTGGAGGCGATCGGGATCGGTTGCCGCCTCGGCGAGCTGGTGGTGCAGCTTCTCCTCGCGTTCGGCGAACTTCGCGACCGCCCGTTCCAGCCGGGCGAGTTCCTTGCGGGCCGCGCGCTCGGCGGCGCCGTCGCGCTTGGGAGCCGTCGTCGCACCCGCCGTGCCGGACTGCTTGACCGTCGACGCGACGGACGGCGCGCCGCCGGTGCCGAGTTCCGCACGCCGGCGCAGGTATTCGTCGATGCCGCCGGGCAGGTTGGTGAGCTTGCCGTCGCCGAACAGCGCCCACGTCGAATCACAGATGCGTTCGATCAGGTACCGGTCGTGACTGATGACGACCAGCGTCCCGGCCCAGCCGTCGAGCAGATCCTCGAGCTGCTGCAGGGTGTCGATGTCGAGGTCGTTGGTGGGCTCGTCGAGCAGCAGCACATTCGGCTCCGCCATGAGAACCCGGGTCAGCTGCAGGCGGCGACGCTCACCACCGGACAGATCGCCGACGGGGGTGCGCTGCTTGGCGGGCGTGAAGCCGAGCCGCTCCGCGAGCTGGCCGGCGGAGATCTCCTTGTCGCCCAGGGTGATTCGCTCGGCCACGTCCTTGACCGCCTCGAGCACGCGCATGTCGGCGGGCAGGTCGTCGAGTTCCTGCCGCAGCCAGCCGATCTCGACGGTCTGACCCTGTACCCGGCGACCCGACGCCGGTTCGAGTTCCCCGGCGAGGGTGCGCAGCAGGGTCGTCTTGCCGGAGCCGTTGACCCCGACCAGACCGATCCGCTCCCCCGGCCCGAGACGCCACGTCAGGTCGCGCACCAGCTCGCGCCCGTCGGGGGTGGTCAGAGTCGCGTCCTCGAGTTCGATCACGATGCGGCCGAGCCGGCGCTTGGCGAACGACGCCAGCGCCACCGAGTCGCGCGGCGGCGGCACGTTCGCGATCAGCGCCTCGGCGGCCTCGATCCGGTACTTCGGCTTGGAGGTGCGCGCCGGGGCACCGCGGCGCAGCCACGCCAGTTCCTTGCGGGCGAGGTTGCGGCGCCGCTCCTCCATGGCGTCGGCCTGGCGGGCCCGTTCGGCCCGCGCGAAGATCCAGTCGTTGTAGCCGCCGTCGTAGCTTTCGACCTTGCCGCCGACGACCTCCCACGTGCGGGTCGCGACGGTGTCGAGGAACCAGCGGTCGTGGGTGACCACGACGAGTGCGCTGCGCCGCGACAGCAGATGCTCGGCCAGCCACTGCACTCCCTCTACGTCGAGGTGGTTGGTCGGCTCGTCGAGCACCAGCAGGTCGAGCTCCTGCACGAGCGCGGCGGCGAGCGCGACCCGGCGGCGTTCACCGCCGGACAGCCCGTCGACGACCGCGTCGAGGCCGAGATTGTCGATGCCGATGCCCGCGAGCACCGAGCGGATGCGGGCATCGCCCGCCCATTCGTGTTCGGCGACGCCGAGCGGCCCGAGCACCACCTCGCCGACGGTGGAACCGGCCGGCAGCACGCCACGCTGGGTGACCACGGCCATGCGCAGGCCGCCGACGCGGCTGACGCGCCCGGAGTCCGGTTCCTCGAGCCCGGCCAGCACCTCGAGCATCGTCGTCTTGCCGCCGCCGTTGAGGCCGACGACACCGATGCGCTCGCCTTCCTCCACGCCGAGGGACACCGAGTCCAGCAACGGCTTGATGCCGAAGGACTTCGAGACCTGTTCGAGATTGATCAGATTCGCCACGCGGAGCAGTGCCTTCCGGTTTTCGGGGTTCGAGAGGGTCAGGGGGTGGAGGTGCCGACGACGCGGGCGCCGTGCACCGGACCGGACGCGACGCGCACCGTGCGGCACACGCCCGCACCGGCGAGCTCGGCGCTCACGGTGACCGCGGCGCGCTCGTCGGCGCACAGGAACGCGCAGGTCGGGCCGGAGCCGGACACGATTCCGGCCAGTGCGCCGGCCTCGACACCGGCACGCAGGGTGCGACGCAGCGCCGGGTTCAGCGACAGTGCCGCCGCCTGCAGGTCGTTGCCGAGCAGCGGGGCGAGCACGTGCGGATCGCCGCCGGCGAGCGCATGCAGCAGCTCGTCGGTGCCGCCGACGCGGCGCGGGTCTCCCTCGGCGCGGAGCCGGTCGAGTTCGCGGAACACCACCGGCGTGGACAGTCCCTCCTTGGCGAGCGCGAGGACCCAGTGGAAGGTGTGCCGGGACAGTACGGGCACGAGGTGCTCGCCGCGTCCGGTGCCGATGGCGATGCCGCCGTGCAGGCAGAACGGCACGTCGCTGCCGAGTTCGGCGGCGAGTGCGTGGAGTTCCTCCCGCCCGAGCCCCAGGCTCCACAGCGCGTCGAGCGCCACGAGCGTGGCGGCGGCGTCGGCACTGCCGCCGGCCATGCCGCCCGCGACGGGAATGCCCTTGTCGATCGTGATCGCGACCTCGGGCCGGCGGCCGGCCCGCGCGGCGACGAGTTCAGCGGCCCGCCACGCCAGGTTGGTGGAGTCGGCGGGCACCAGCGCGGCGTCGGCGCCGCGCACCCGCACGCCGAGACCGTCGGCCGGCACCACCGAGACCTCGTCGCTCAGCGACAGGGCCATGAACACGGTGCGCAGCTCGTGATAGCCGTCCTCGCGCAGGTCACCGACCGCAAGATGCAGGTTGACCTTGGACGGGGCCCGCACCGTGACGGGCGACGGAACGACGGAAAGCACGAGAACAGAGCTTACCCGGACGGTGCCGACCCCAAGCTCCGGCAGCCGTCGCCGATCAGGACCGAACTCGTCCGCAATCCGTGGGATCGTCGTCGCATGCGCGAAACCTCCGCCCGCCTGCTGCGGCTGCTGGCCCTGCTGCAGACCCGCCGGGACTGGTCCGGCGCCGAACTCGCCGAGCGGTTGTCGATCACCACCCGGACGGTCCGGCGCGATGTCGACAAGC
>NZ_JADZGH010000054.1:6663-11403 GCF_015865005.1 Rhodococcus sp. CX | reverse complement strand
GCCGCCGCTGCTGCTCGACGACGAGGAGGTCGTCGCCGTCGCGTTCGCGCTGCAGGCCGGTGCGAACGACTCGGTCACCGGGATCGGTGAGGCCGCGACCCGGGCCCTGGCCAAGCTGCGGCAGGTGATGCCGTCGCGGTTGCGGCACCGGCTCGAGGCGCTGGAGGTGGATGTGGTGGACCGGCGGCCGGCGGCGTCGGCGGTGGACGCGGCGCTGCTGAGCACGGTCGCTGCGGTGTGTCACACCCACGAGCGGCTGCGCTTCGACTATCGCACGCACGACGGGGAATCCGCGCGGCGCGAGGTCGAGCCGTATCGCCTGGTGCGGTCGCGGTTGCGGTGGTACCTGGTCGCCTGGGACGTCGGCAGGGAGGACTGGCGCACGTTCCGCGTCGACCGGATGGATCCGAAGATCCCCACGGGTCCGCGGTTCACGCCCCGGGAGCTGCCGCCGGGCGGTGCGGCCGAGTTCGTGGCGCGCGGGATCCGGCGCGGCGCCGCACAGGTGCAGGCCCGGGTGCTGCTGCACGCGCCCTTCGACGAGATCGCGCCGAAGGTCGACGACGACTGGGGCAGTGTCGAACTCGTCGACGACAGCAGTTGCGCGGTGGTACTCGAGGGCCGGTCGCTCGAGTCGATCGCGGGCTGGCTGCACGCGTTCGACGTCGATTTCACGGTGCTGGATCCGCCCGAACTGCGCGACGCGTGCCGGGACCTGGCCGAGCGGCACACGCTGCTCGCCGCCCGGTACGGGCGCGCCTGACGCGAAAAGCGGGACACCGCAACGGTTTGCAGCACGAAACCCCGGAACTCGTTGTGAGTTCCGGGGTTTCGTGGAGGTATCGGGTATCAGCCGATGACGGTGACGCCGGTGGCCTGCGGGCCCTTCTGGCCCTGGCCGATCTCGAAGCTCACGCGCTGGTTCTCCTCGAGGGTGCGGAAGCCGCGGCCCTGGATCTCGGAGAAGTGCACGAAGACGTCAGCCGAACCGTCGGCCGGAGCGATGAAGCCGAAGCCCTTTTCGCCGTTGAACCACTTCACGGTACCTTCAGCCATGTTGTTTCCTAACTGCTGTGGGGTGGCGGTCGCCTCCCCGTCGTCGGACGGCTGAACACCGTCCGGGTCTGTCACTCGACGGCTGAAACGATTTCCGTGGTGGCTATCGCATCCGCTCGCAACCAGAAATGTGCGAGGGTTAACCACAAACACACTACCTAACGACCGTGGACAAGTAGATCACACACTTCGCGAGTCCGCAACTGTTGAGCGAATCGCCTTGGCAGGCAACGGCGCCGGCGGTCACTCGACGTTTGCGAGCCGCACGAACGCTGCGGCATCGAGCTTTTCACCACGCATCGACGGGTCGATACCCGCCGCGACCAGGCGTCGTTCCGCTTCGGCCGGCGAACCCGCCCAGCCGCTCAGCGCCGCGCGCAGCGTCTTGCGGCGTTGCGCGAACGCGGCATCCACGACCGCGAAGACACGGCGGCGGAACTCCGCATCCATGGGCCACGGCGGTTCGGTGTAGCGATCGACGCGCACGAGACCGGATTCGACCTGCGGCACGGGCCAGAACACCGCGCGCCCGACCGCACCCGCGCGACGCACCTCCCCGAAGAAGCAGGCCTTCACGCTGGGCACCCCGTACACCTTGCTGCCCGGCTGCGCGGCGAGCCGGTCGGCGACCTCGGACTGGACCATCACCAACGCGGTGCGCAGCGAGGGGAACTCGGCGAACAGGTGCAGCAGCACCGGCACCGCGACGTTGTAGGGCAGGTTCGCGACGAGCGCGGTCGGGGTGACCGGCAACTCGTCCGGCATCACCTTCATCGCGTCCTGCAGCACGACGTCGAGGTTTCCGGCGAGCTCGGGTGCTCGCTGCCCGACGGTTTCGGGCAGCCGCGCGGCGAGCTTCGGATCGATCTCGACCGCGACCACCCGGTCCACGACGTCGAGCAGAGCGAGGGTCAGCGATCCGAGACCGGGGCCGACCTCGAGCACCACGTCGTCGCGGCCCACGCCGGCGACCGACACGATGCGGCGCACGGTGTTGGCGTCGTGCACGAAGTTCTGGCCGAGTTGCTTGGTCGGGCGAACGCCGAACTCCTCGGCGAGCGTCCGGACCTCGGCAGGTCCGAGCAGTGCCGCCCGGCCGCGGGGAGAGTCGTCTGACACGTCCTGAACCTAGCGCACACCCAGGCTGCCGGAGCACGACGGCCACGCACCCCAGCCCTGCGCCTGCTGGGTGAGGCCGGCGATCGCGATCTGCTCCTCGCGGGTCGCGAGGTCGGGGCGCGGTGCGTAACGGAGCCCGCCCTGCCGTTCCCAGGTGCTCAGGTCGAACTGCACGCCGCCGTAGTAGCCGTTGCCGGTGTTGATCGCCCAGTTGCCGCCGGCCTCGCACTCGGCCAGCGCGTCCCAGATGTCGCCGTCCTCGACGGGCGGGACCTCGGTGCCCGGTTTGGCGCCGACCCGCACGATCGACGGCCGAGCCTCGGTGACGACGACCGTGCCGGTGGCTTCGCGGCCGGTCTCGACCCCGTCGACGGTGCTGACGGCGAACGTCACTTCCTGCACTCCGGGGGTGCCCGGGTCCTCGACGACGGTGCGGCTCATGTTCATCGTCTCGTCCTCGATGCGCCGGACGGGTGGTTCGAGCGGCAGCGTCTCGGTGACTTCGCGGACCCGCTTGCGGGTGACGCCGATTTCGAGACCGTCCGTGAGCGGGGTGTCGGCCGGCGGGTTCACCTCGTCGGCCTGCTCGAGCGGGACGCCGTGCGCGGCGAGGAATTCACCGACCGTGGGGGCGGCGAGCCGGACCGGGACGGAGGGGGCACTGCCGTCGGCGAGCCGCACGTTGCGCGGGGTCACGACGTCCAGGTCGAGGCCTTCGATCGGCAGCCGGTGCGAGCGCGACGCGGAGACGTACACGTCCGAGGCCAGATCGAGCTGGGCGAGCGCTTCCTCGACCGTCAGCGCGGTGGTCCAGATGCTGCGCTCGGTGCCGTCGACGGTCAGCTGGACCTCGCGGGCCCGGCGCAGCACCACGGTGTCGCCGTCGGAGACGGACGCGTCGGCATCCGGTGCCACGACGTCGTGCTGTCCGATGCCGTATCCGGCATCGGACAGCACGCCGCGCACGTCGGTGCGCATGGTGGCGAGTGCGACGAGCTCGCCGTCGACGTTCACCGTGATCGTCTTGTGCCGCGCCACCGCGGTCGCTGCCCCGGCGATCAACGTCAGCAACAGGGCTCCCACCACCGCATACAGCAGCGTGGACCGGGAACTGTTGATCTTCGACAGCGCAGACACAAGTTCCAGTTCTTACCTCAGGCCGAGCTTGCTGGTGCATGCAGGCCAGGCACCCCAGCCCTGTGCCGCCTGCACCTTCTCGGCGACCGCGATCTGCTGCTCGCGGGTGGCCAGATCGGCGCGCGGGGCGTACTGAGTGCCACCGAAGGCGGCCCACGTCTGCTGGGTGAACTGCAGGCCGCCGTAGAAGCCGTTGCCGGTGTTGATGGCCCAGTTGCCGGTGGCCTCGCACTGTGCGATCGAATCCCAGGTGGATGCGCGACCGGAGGCGGGCACGGCGGGCTTCGGCTTGGTTCCGACGCGGACGGTCGTGGCGACGGGCTCGGTGATCACGGTCGATGCCTTCTCGGTGCGGCCGACCTCGACGCCGTTGACGGTGTGCACGTCGAAGGTGACGGAGCGCTCACCCGGGACACCCGGGTTGTCGACGGCGGTCTCACCCTCGGTCATGTTCGGGTCGTCGACGCGGTGCTCGGCCGGCGGGACGGGCAGGTTCTCGACGCGGGACTCGATGCGGTCGCGGGTGACGACGATGTTCAGGCCCTCGGTGAGCGGAGCGTCGGCGGCGGGCGTCACGGAGTCGCCCTGCTCGAGCTTCGTGCCGTTGGCGGCGAGGAACTCACCGACCGTGGGGGCGGCGATCCGGACCGGGACCGCGGGCGCGGCGCCGTCGGTGAACTGGACGTTGCGCGGGTTCACGACGTCCAGGTCGATGCCTTCGAGCGGCAGGCGGTGCGACCGCGAGGCCGAGACGTGGACGTCGGAGGAGAGCTGGAACTGGGCCAGCGCCTCGTCGACGGTGAGCGCGGTGGTCCACACCGAGCGCTGCTCGCCGTCGACGGTCAGGTTGACCTCGCGGGCGCGGCGCAGGACGACGGTGTCGCCGTCGGAGACGGTCGCGTCGGCGGCCGGAGCGACGACGTCGTGCTCGCCGATTTCGTATCCGGCGTCGGCCAGGATGTCGCTCACGGTGGAGCTCATGGTGCCGAAGGCACGCTGCTCACCGTCGACGTCGAGGGTCAGTTCCTTGTGCTTGACGAGGGCGAAGATTCCGCCGGTGATGAGCGTCACGAAAAGGGCCGCGACGACCGAGTACAGCACGGGGGATTTGGCTCGATTGAGCTTGGCAAAAGGTGACACAACAATTCCAAACGGACGACAACTGTGATCACAGCACGGTAACGAACCGGCTTTGATACGGCAACTGCACCCGTCTGAACTGCGGATTCAATTGTAAATGCTTGGTGACATTTCGTGATTTTCGATCACTTCGCCGAGACCCGGGGAAAGTGGTACGGACGTGCGATTCTCACCCCGAATTACGAGCATGTGATTCCGGACGAAACGCCGTTCGAAAGGATGGTCGAAAGAAGGCGGAAATTCACGGCCCGACCCGGCCGTTCGCACACACGAGAACCCGGCCGCGCG
>NZ_JADZGH010000054.1:0-6627 GCF_015865005.1 Rhodococcus sp. CX | reverse complement strand
CCACAAAGGCACACGGGCGGCGCCAGCCGCAGATTACGCGCGCGCCATGAAGGGCACCTTCGGCGCGATGAAGCGGTCGAGGCTGTACGCCCCCGCCCCGACCGCGGCGAGCAGCAGCGACCCGAGGCCGAGCGCGCCGACGAGTTCCCACCCGCCGTCGTTGACGTAGACGCCGTTACCCATGTGGACGAACAGGTAGGCGCCGAGCATGTCCAGGAACAACAACACCCCGAACACGGGGACGAGCAGACCCAGGATCAGGGAGATGCCGCCGAGGATCTCCACCCACGTGGCGATGAACGCGCTGACCGGCGGCGCGGGGACCTCCATGCTCTCGAAGCCGGCCTTGGTGCCGGAGTAGCCGTTGACGATGAGCTTCTGCAACCCGTGCACCAGGAAGATGACGCCGATACCCAGTCGAGCCAGCAGAATCGCGATGTCGCGGAAGAACGTGCTGTTCATGGGGAACCTCTCATCGACGAAACGGAAGGTTCACGCACATCGGTGATGCACGTCACACTCAATGTATCGCACCGCGGGAAATTGGTTGACTGCGCAACGATATGGTTTACGCTCAGGTAGTTGAACACGCAACGAACTGTGAGGAGCGAATCGTGAGCACCACCACCGACCGGGAACCCGACCGGTTCGAAGCCCAGCGCGAACGTCTCCGCACGCAGTACCTGCTGCCCGCCGACCGGCGGCCCGCCTCCACCGCCCGCGGGCTCCACCACACCGCGCTGCTCAGCAGCGACGTGGAGACGACGATCCGCTTCTACCAGGACCTCCTCGGATTCCCACTCACCGAACTGATCGAGAACCGCGACTACCCGGGCTCGACGCACTTCTTCTTCGACATCGGCAACGGAAACCTGCTGGCATTCTTCGACTTCCCCGGGCTCGACGTCGGCCCCTACCGGGAGGTCCTGGGCGGACTGCACCACATCGCGATCAGCGTCGCCCCCGACCACTGGGAACGGTTGCGGTCGGCACTCGCCGACGCCGGTGTCGCCACCGAGGAACACAGCGGGACGTCGCTGTACTTCCGCGACCCCGACGGCGCCCGCGTCGAACTCATCGCCGATCCGCTCGGCGAGATGTACGGGAACCAGGTGCTCTGACGGTCAGACCGGCCGCACGCCCTCGAACGCCTCGCCGAGCACCCGGCGCACCCCGACCCGCGTGATCTCCCGCGGGTTCGGGTACCTCCGCTCCGTCGCCAGGTGCGCGGCCTCGTCGAGGTCGCCCTCGCGCATCCCCAACTCGGCGAGGGTGGTCGGCCCACCCGCGGCGGCGACCAGGTCGAACACGCCCGCGGGCGCGGACTCGGTGCCGAGCACGTCCGCGATACGGGCCATCACGCCGGGCACCGCCTCCGCGTTGTACGCCATGACGTGCGGCAACATCACCGCGTGCGTCGCCGCGTGCGGCAGTTCGAACGAGCCGCCGAGCACGTGGCACAGCTTGTGGTGCAGGCCCATGCCGACGGCACCGAGGCACGTTCCCGCCAGCCACGCCGCGAGCAGCAACTCCGATCTGCCTCCGTGGTCGACGGCGTCGGCGCCGATCGCCGGCAGTCCCCGGCCGATCGCGGCGATGGCCTGCAGCGCCAGCGCATCGACGATCGGATTGGCCTGCTCGGCGTACAGGGCCTCGACGGCATGCGCCATCGCGTTCAACGCGCTGTTCACGGCCATGGGTACCGGCATCGACAGCGTGAACTCGACGTCGTAGATCACCGTCTCCGGCAGGATCTCCGGCGAGGATCGCGTCGTCTTGACCCCGTCCGCGGTCTCCCCCAGCACCGGGGTCACCTCGGACCCGGCGTAGGTCGTCGGCACGATCACCTGGTCGATCCCGGTGCGCACGGCCAGCGCCTTCGCCAGACCGGTCGTCGAACCACCGCCGACCGCGACGACCGCGTCGACGTCGTGCTCCTCGACCAGCCGCAGCACCCGCTCCGTGACGGCGACCGGGGTGTGCATGACGGCACCGTCGAACCGGGCGACCCGCAGGCCGCCCAGGACGTCCTCGACAAAACCCGCCTGCTTGCGCACGTGATCACCGCCGAGCAGCAACACTCGCGACCGGCCGAGCTTTTCGACCTCGTCGGCCACGCGCGCGGCCGTTCCCGCTCCGAACACCACCCGGGCCGGCTGTGCCGTGTAGACGAAGTTGTACATGCCTCCGATTGTTGCGGTTCCGGCGCGCGTACCCGGGCGGTTCGGGATCAGATCGCCGGGAAGCCGTAGACCCGTTCGGCGTTCGCGGTGGTCGCGGCCGCAAGTTCGAGCGGATCCTCCCCGCGCACCTCGGCGAGCGCCCGCAGCGTGTACGGCAGGCAGTACGACTCGTTGGGGGCGCCCCGGAACGGATGCGGGGTCAGGAACGGCGCGTCCGTCTCCACCAGCACCTGCTCGCGCGGCACCAGCGGCGCCGCTTCGCGCAGCGCCTTCGCGTTCCTGAAGCTGACGGTCCCGGAGAAGCTCAGCACGTAGCCGGCGTCGACGCAGGCCCGCGCCATGTCCGCGTCCGACGAGAAGCAGTGGAAGATCACCGTCTCGGGAGCGCCTTCGTCGTGCAGGACCCGCAGCAGCTCGGCGTCCGCGTCGCGGTTGTGGATCATCAGCGTCTTGCCGAGGCGCTTGGCGAGGTCGATGTGCCAGCGGAAACCGTCCTCCTGCTCGACGGGGTCGGCACAGCCGTCGAGTCTGCCCGGCCAGTACAGGTCCAGGCCGGTCTCCCCCACCGCGACGCACCGCGGGTCCGCGGCGAGGCGTTCGACCTCCGCGCGAGTCTGCTCGTCGAGGACGTTCGCGCGGGTCGGGTGGATCGCGACGGCCGCGTAGACGCGGTCGTCCCAGTGCGCCGCCTGCACCGCGAACCGTGCCGCGTCGAGATCGTCGGCGACCGTGACGACCCGGCCCACACCGACCGCGGCGGCCCGATCGACGATCGCCGCAACCGATTCGGGATCCTCCGCGCCGCACGCGTCGAGATGCGTGTGGGCGTCGACGAGGGGTGCGAGGGGTTCGGGGGGCTCGGGCGCGGGACGGGCTTTGCTCACGGGTTATACAGTAGCGCCACCATGACTGCGCCCATTTCCGCCCGCCCGCCGTTCTATCTGACCACCGCGATCGCCTACCCGAACGGTGCCCCGCACATCGGGCACGCCTACGAGTACATCTCGTCGGACGCGATCGCACGGTTCAAGCGTCTCGACGGCTTCGACGTGTTCTTCATGACCGGCACCGACGAGCACGGCCTCAAGATGCAGCAGACGGCCGTCAAGGAAGGGCTGCCGGTCGAGGAGCTCGCCGCGCGCAACTCGAGCGTGTTCGAGGCCATGGACAAGGCCCTGAACATCTCGTACGACCGGTTCATCCGCACCACCGACGCGGACCACATCGAGGCCAGCAAAGCCATCTGGCAGCGCATGGTCGATTCCGGCGACATCTATCTCGACACCTACTCGGGCTGGTACTCGGTGCGCGACGAGGCGTTCTACGCCGAGGCCGAGACGACGCTGCAGGAGGACGGCTCCCGGATCTCCACCGAGACGGGGACCCCGGTGGAGTGGACCGAGGAGTCCACCTACTTCTTCCGGTTGTCCGCCTACCAGGACAAGCTGCTCGCCCTGTACGAGGAGCAGCCGGACTTCATCGCCCCCGCGACCCGCCGCAACGAGATCGTCAGCTTCGTCTCCGGTGGCCTGAAGGACCTGTCGATCTCGCGCACCACGTTCGACTGGGGTGTTCCGGTGCCGGAGCATCCGGACCACGTGATGTACGTGTGGGTGGACGCGCTCACGAACTACCTCACCGGTGTCGGATTCCCGGACACCGAGTCCGACGCGTTCCGGAAGTTCTGGCCCGCGAACCTGCACATCATCGGCAAGGACATCACCCGTTTCCACACGGTGTACTGGCCGGCGTTCCTGATGTCGGCGGGCATCGAATTGCCCCGGCGGGTGTTCGTGCACGGCTTCCTCTTCAACAAGGGCGAGAAGATGTCGAAGTCGGTGGGCAACGTCGTCGACCCGCTCGAGATGGTCGAGAAGTACGGTCTGGACCAGCTGCGGTTCTTCCTGCTGCGCGAGATCTCCTACGGCCAGGACGGCAGCTACAGCCACGAGGCGATCGCCACCCGGATCAACGCGGATCTGGCGAACGAACTGGGCAACCTGGCGCAGCGGTCGCTGACGATGGTCGCGAAGAATCTCGACGGGCTCGCGCCGACGCCGGGCGAGTTCACCGAGGACGACCTGGCGCTGCTGGCGCAGGCCGACAGCCTGCTCGAGAAGGTGCGCGCCGAGTTCGACGTGCAGGCCCTGCACCTGGCGCTCGAGGCGATCTGGCACGTGCTCGGCGAGACGAACCGGTACTTCTCCGCGCAGGAACCGTGGGTGCTGCGCAAGACCGATCCGGCGCGCATGGCAACGGTCCTGTACGTGACGCTCGAGGTCGTGCGCATCGTCGGCATCCTCGTCCAGCCGGTGATGCCGGATTCGGGGACCAAGATCCTCGACCTGCTCGGCCAGGATGCGGATGCCCGCACGTTCGCGGACCTCGCGACGCGTCTGGTGCCGGGCACCGCGCTGCCGGCACCGTCGCCGGTGTTCCCGCGGTTCGTCGACGACGCCGAATAGTCCGCTCCCCGGGTTCGTGTCGGTGCCTTCCGTCACACTGCCCACATGGGGAGCACTAGAACATACATTCGAGAAGAAGACCTCGGCGCCCAGGCGCTGCTCGACGAGCTGACCTGGGCGTACGAGCGGGGATGGCAACCCGCGGACGTGCTGCACGTAACGGCGCGTTCCGGCGACCTCTCGGACGTGCCGCTCGGCGCGGCCGCGGTGCTGTTCGACGCGCACCGCAGCCGCGCCGAGGACCGGGCCCCGGAAGGCTGGCTCCGGCAGATCCGCACCGTCGCGGACCACCATCCGCACCTCGCCGCACTCGCGACGCGGATCCCGCCCGGCGATCGGGGTCCGCTGTTCGGCGCCGCCCTGCAGCGCGCGTTGCCGGACGTCACGCGGTTCCAGGTGACCGGCCTCGCGTTCACCTGGAAGTACCTGCCGCGCTTCACCGTTCTGGCCCCGCCGCCGTCGCAGTGGCCGCCGCTGCGCACCGCCTCCTCGGCGGATACGGTCCCGGATCCGCGGATCCTCGACCGGATCCGCGGGCTGCTGTCGAAAGCCGAGTCCACCGACTTCCCCGAGGAAGCCGAGGCGCTGACCGCGAAGGCCCAGGAACTCGTGACCCGCTACGCGGTGAGCGCGGCCCTGCTCGCCGGGAAGGACGAGTCGTCCGGCATCCGCGGGATGCGGGTGCACCTGGACAATCCGTACGCCAAGGAGAAGGTGCTGCTGCTCACCGCGATCGGGAGCGCGAACCGGGCGCGCACGGTGTGGTTCGCGAAGGTCGGTATCGCCACGGTCGTCGGCGGTGACGTCGAACTGCGCCAGATCGAGGTGCTGTTCGGGTCGCTGCTCGTGCAGGCGACCCGCGCGATGGCCGCGGCCGGAACCGGCGGCCGGGTCGGCGGCGGGGCCACCGCGTTCCGGCGCGCGTTCCTCGCCGGTTACGCCGGGCGGATCGGGGAACGGTTGCGGGAGGCCGACGCTCGTGCCACGGTCGACGCCGCCGCGGACGCGCACCTGCCGATGACGACGCTCGCGCCGATCCTGGCTCGCCGCTCCGAGGCGGTCGACGAGGAATTCCGCCGCCTGTTCCCCGCGACCCGGTCGTCGCGTGCCCGCACCGTCGACGCCGAGGGCTGGCACGCCGGACGGGAAGCAGCCGAGAACGCCTTCCTCACCTCACCGTCAACGTCCGGCCCGCAGTGACGGGCCGCGAATCACGAGTCGGCGAAGCCGAGTTCGGTCGCCAGGGTCAGGCCCTGCTCGACGGTGTCGACGCTGTACGTCAGGATCAGACCCGTCTTCCGGTCGATCGTTTCGAATCCGGAACTGTACGTGTCGTCCGTGGCGTAGTTGACGATGCGATCACCCGAGGAGTGCACGCGACTGGCGTATCCGGACAGGGTTCGGTCCCGGTACCGGATGAAATTCGAGCGGGCGTACTGGTCGTCGCGCCAGGCGGTGACCCACTGGTCGTCGTCCTCCGCCAACCGCATCACCTTGCCGACACTCGAATCGGCGATCACCACACACCGCAGCTGCAACGCACCCTCGTAACTGAATCCGGACTTGTCGCACGAGGACGACGAGGTGATCAGCTTGCCGGGCAGCAACGGCAGAACGTCCTCGGACACCTCGCTGATGTATGCCGAGTCCGAGGTCGCAGGGGGTGCGCCGGCCGGGGTGGCGGCCGCGTCGATGGTGGATGCCGCGGCGGTCGCGGGGGTCTCGCCACCGTCGACGGCGAAGTAGACGCCTGCCGCGGCGAGCACCGTGGCGAGCGCAGCCCCGGCGATCACGAACGGTGTGCGCGACCGCCCGGACACCGGAGCCGGTTCCGGTACGGGAACACCGGTGAAACTCGGCGCGGGAATGGGCGTGCGCGGCGGCTGCGCGGGCTCGCGGCGGACAGGCTCGGTCGCGCGCCATGGGGCAGGGTCGGTGGCGCGTCCGCCGGCGACGAACCCGGCCGCGCCCTTGGCGAC
>NZ_JADZGH010000265.1:34693-37774 GCF_015865005.1 Rhodococcus sp. CX | reverse complement strand
GATCGACCGGCTCGGCTTCCCCCGAGCGGCCCTGCGCTCGGTCGCGGTGACCCCCGCCTGCGGGCTGGCCGGGGCCGACCCGGAGTGGGCGCGCACCGCGCTGCGCCTGACCCGCGACGTGGCCGCGGCGTTCACCGAGGACCCGGAATCCCTCTGATCGCCCGGGCCGTGCGACCGGGAACTGTCGGCGACCTCGACTAGGCTTGCGGGCTGTGAGTGAATCGACGGACGCTGTGGGTGAAGCGACGAGCGCAGAGGGTGAATCGACGAGCGCAGCCGTCACCGCACCTCCCGAGGCCCGCGAGCGCTGGCAACAGCTCGCCGAGGAAGTGCGCGAGCACCAGTTCCGCTACTACGTGCGCGACGCCCCGATCATCTCCGACGGCGCGTTCGACCAGCTGCTCGGCGAACTGAACGCGCTCGAGGAGCAGTACTCGGAGCTGCGCACGCCGGATTCACCGACCCAGCTCGTCGGCGGCGGCTTCGCGACCGACTTCACCGCCGTCGACCATCTCGAGCGGATGCTCAGCCTCGACAACGTCTTCACCGAGGACGAATTGCGCGGCTGGCTCGCCCGTGTCGAGTCCGAGGCCGGCAGCAACCTGCACTACCTCTGCGAGGTCAAGATCGACGGCGTCGCCCTGAACCTCGTGTACGAGAACGGCAAACTCGTGCGCGCGGCGACCCGCGGCGACGGCCGAACCGGGGAAGAGGTCACGCTCAACGCGCTGACCATCGACGACATCCCGGAACGGATCACGGGCACCGACGATTTCCCGGTCCCGAGCGTGCTCGAGGTGCGCGGCGAGGTGTTCTTCCGCCTCGAGGACTTCCAGGCACTCAACGCGAGCCTCGTCGCGGAAGGCAAGGCGCCGTTCGCGAATCCGCGCAACTCCGCCGCGGGCTCGCTGCGGCAGAAGAACCCCGCGGTCACCGCCAAGCGGCGGCTCGGGATGATCTGCCACGGGTTCGGGCGCCTCGAAGGCTTCGAACCGACCACCCAGTCCGAGGCGTACACCGCGCTCGCGGCGTGGGGTCTGCCGGTCTCCCCGCACACCCTCCGCGTGCAGGGCGCCGACGCGGTCGTCGAGCGGATGAAGTACTGGGGCGAGCACCGGCACGACGTCGAGCACGAGATCGACGGTCTCGTCGTCAAGGTCGACGAGATGTCGCTGCAACGGCGCCTCGGCGCGACCTCCCGCGCGCCCCGCTGGGCGATCGCCTACAAGTACCCGCCCGAAGAGGTCACCACCAAACTCCTCGACATCCGCGTCAGCGTAGGCCGCACCGGCCGCGTCACCCCGTTCGCGTACATGGAACCGGTGACGGTCGCGGGATCGACGGTGTCGCTGGCGACGCTGCACAACGCGTCCGAGGTGGCCCGCAAGGGTGTGCTCATCGGTGACACCGTGGTGCTGCGCAAGGCGGGTGACGTGATTCCGGAAGTGCTCGGTCCGGTCGTCGACCTGCGCGACGGCACCGAGCGCGAATTCGTGATGCCCACCGAATGTCCCGAGTGCGGAACGCCTCTCGCGCCGGCGAAGGAATCCGACGTCGATCTGCGGTGCCCGAATCAGCAGTTCTGTCCGGCGCAGTTGCGCGAACGCGTCTTCCATGTGGCCGGGCGCGGCGCGTTCGACATCGAGGCGCTCGGCTACGAGGCGTCGACGGCTCTGATCAACTCCGGTGCGATCGGCAACGAGGGCGATCTGTTCGCGCTCACCGCCGAGGACCTGATGACCACGTCGATCTTCCGTACCACCAAGGGCGCACTGTCGAAGAACGGTGAGCGGCTGCTGGAGAATCTCGAACGCGCGAAGGACAAGCCGCTGTGGCGCGTCCTCGTCGCACTGTCCATCCGGCACGTCGGACCCACCGCGGCGCGGGCGCTGGCCACCGAATTCGGCAGCCTCGAACGGATCCGGAACGCGTCGGTGGAAGAACTCGCTGCCGTCGAGGGGGTCGGACCGACCATCGCCGCGTCGGTCGACGAGTGGTTCAAGGTGGACTGGCACCGCGAGATCGTCGACAAGTGGGCGGCCGCCGGTGTCCGCATGGAGGACGAACGCGACCATTCGATCGAGCGGACTCTCGAGGGACTGTCGATCGTCGTCACCGGCAGCCTCGAAGGGTTCTCCCGTGACCAGGCGAAGGAGGCCATCCTGCTGCGGGGCGGGAAGGCCGCCGGCTCGGTGTCGAAGAAGACCGCCTTCGTCGTGATCGGCGACGCCCCCGGATCGAAGGCCGACAAGGCTGCCGAGCTGGGCGTTCCGATCCTCGACGAGGCCGGGTTCCGGAAACTGCTCGAGTTCGGTCCGGACGCGGTGACGGGCACGGGCGAGGACACCGACGACGACCGAGTGTGGTGAGGATCGCGTTCCGGCGTTTTGGGTGGCCGCGGGATCGGCTGTCATAGTGCACAAATGATCGAAATCAGGCGTGTGAGCCCGGACGAGTACGAGACCGTCGGCGACCTCACCGTCGACGTGTACGTCGGCGGCGGCTTCGTCGAACCCGACGATCCGTACGTGGCACGGCTGCGCGACACGGCGACCCGCAACGCTCAGGGCGAGGTCGTCGTCGCGGTCGCGGACGGCGAGATCGTCGGTTCGCTGACCCTGGCCGAACCGAAGTCGCGCCTCGCGGACATCGCGGAAGAGGACGAACTCGAACTGCGGATGCTCGCGGTCGCACCGGCCGCGCGACGCCGCGGGGTCGGATCGGCCCTCGTCCGGCACGCCCTCGACACCGCGTACGAGCGCGGGGACCGCGCCGTGGTGATCTCGACCGAACCGGCCATGGTCGACGCCCGCCGCATCTACGACCGCAACGGATTCGTCCCGGTCGCCGAGCGCAACTGGGTGCCGGTGCCCGGCGTCGAACTGACCGCGATGGTGCGCGAACTGGTCTGACCCGGTTCGCCCGGCGTCACCCCAGAACGGTGCCGATGATGCCGGCGAGGTAGCCGAGCCGGGCCACCTCGGAGGGCCGGAACTCCGGTCCACCCGGCCGTCCGAGCATGAGCACCCGGGTGGGGGAGCCGAGCGGTGCGGCGGCGAGTGTCGTGTCCATCTGCCGCCA
>NZ_JADZGH010000265.1:30755-34683 GCF_015865005.1 Rhodococcus sp. CX | reverse complement strand
CTCGAGCGGCATCCAGGGCAGGCCCAGTGCGTGGGTCTCCGGGGCGCCGGGACTGCCCGCGACCCGGTAGGGGCCCTTCGGGCCGACGGCGATCACCGTGGCCCAGCCGACGCGCAGCACGCGCGGGGCACCGTCGGCGAGGATCTGGAGCCGGCCGTCGCGCGCGGTGGCGACCTGGTCGATCAGCTCGAGTTCGCGGTGGGTGTCGAGCATGCCCGCGTATGGACGGATGGAGTCGACGGTGACGCCGTCGAGCGCTTCGGCGGCGGTGATCAGCGTGTCGGGAAGTTTGCCGGGCTCGACGTCGACGACGAGATCGTCGATGGCGAAGTCGGCGCCGCGTTCGACGACATCGAGCGACAGGATGTCCGCGCCGACCGATCCGAGGGCTACGGCGAGCGCGCCGAGGCTACCGGGTCGATCGGGTAGCTGGACACGCAGCAGGTACGACACGTGCGTCCTTTCACCTATGGGCCGATTCGAGGGCACGCCGATGGCCGGCGCGCTGCATGGTGAGGCCGCACAGGCGACCCCCGACTGCGACCATCCTGTCACCTTCGAGGCCTGTTCGGTGCACAGATTCCGGGCGAAACGGGCGGCGTCATTGCAAATCCGCCGGTCGCGGGCGGGCGTGAAACACGATTGATACGCGCGTTTCGCGTCCCCGAAACGAATCGGCCGCGTCCCGGGGTCGCACAGGAGGCCGAACCGGGCACGCACTACGCTGGATGCGACGTTCGTTCTCCCATGAAAGGGGTCACCGAAGGTGCCTGCCATCTCCCGTGACGAGGTCGCACACCTCGCCCGGTTGTCCCGGCTCGCGCTGTCCGACGCCGAACTCGACGAGTTCGCCGGCCAGCTGGATTCGATCCTCAGCCACGTCAAGGCGGTGTCGGAAGTGGCCGCGGACGACGTGGCGCCGATGGCCAACCCGAACGCGGTGACCAACGTGACCCGACCCGACGTCGTGGTGCCGGGCCTCACCCCGGAGGAAGCGCTCTCGGGTGCACCGGTCGTCGAGGAGGGCCGTTTCTCGGTTCCCCAGATCCTGGGAGAGGGCGAATGAGCAGCGAACTGACCCGCCTGTCCGCCGCCGACCTGGCGTCGCGGATCCACGCCGGCAAGGTGTCCTCCGTCGAGGTCACCCAGGCCCACCTCGACCGCATCGGTGAGGTCGACGGCGAGTACCACGCGTTCCTGCACGTCGCCGGTGAGCAGGCGCTCGCCGCGGCCGCCGAGGTCGACCGCGCGGTCGCCGCCGGCGAGGCTCCGGCCTCCCCGCTCGCGGGTGTGCCGCTCGCCCTCAAGGACGTGTTCACCACCACCGACATGCCCACGACGTGCGCGTCGAAGATCCTCGAGGGCTGGGTCGCGCCCTACGACGCGACGCTGACCACCAAGCTGCGGCAGGCCGGGATCCCGATCCTCGGCAAGACCAACATGGACGAGTTCGCGATGGGCTCGTCCACCGAGAACTCCGCGTACGGCCCGACCCGCAATCCGTGGGACACCAACCGCATCCCGGGCGGATCCGGCGGTGGCTCGGCCGCGGCGCTCGCGTCGTACCAGGCCCCGCTCGCGATCGGCACCGACACCGGCGGCTCGATCCGTCAGCCTGCCGCCGTCACCGCGACCGTCGGCACCAAGCCCACCTACGGCACCGTGTCCCGCTACGGGCTGGTCGCGTGCGCGTCGTCGCTGGACCAGGGCGGCCCGTGCGGCCGTACCGTCCTCGACACCGCGCTGCTGCACGAGGTCATCGCCGGGCACGATCCGCGCGACTCCACCTCCGTCGACGCACCGGTCCGCCCGGTCGTGGAGGCCGCCCGCCAGGGCGCTGCCGGCGACCTGAAGGGCCTGCGCGTCGGTGTGGTCAAGGAACTGCACTCGGAAAGCTACCAGCCCGGCGTCATCGCCTCGTTCGACGCTGCGGTCGAGACCCTGACCAAGCTCGGCGCCGAGGTCGTGGAGGTGTCCTGCCCGCACTTCGAGTACGCGCTGGCGTCCTACTACCTGATCCTGCCCTCCGAGGTCTCCTCGAACCTCGCGCGTTTCGACGCGATGCGGTACGGCCTGCGTGTCGACGACGGCACCATGAGCGCCGAGCAGGTCATGGCCGCTACCCGCGCCGCCGGTTTCGGCAAGGAAGTCAAGCGGCGCATCATGATCGGCACCTACGCGCTGTCGTCGGGCTACTACGACGCCTACTACGGCCAGGCCCTCAAGGTCCGCACGCTCATCGCACAGGACTTCGACAAGGCCTACGAGCAGGTCGACGTCCTGGTGTCGCCGACGAGCCCGTTCACCCCGTGGAAGATCGGGGAGAAGGTCGACGATCCGCTGGCGATGTACCTGTCCGACCTGTGCACGCTGCCGACCAACCTGGCCGGCCACTGCGCGATGTCGGTGCCGTCCGGCCTGTCCGCCGACGACGGTCTGCCCGTCGGCCTGCAGATCATGGCCCCGGCACTCGCCGACGAGCGTCTCTACCGCGTCGGCGCGGCCTTCGAGGCTGCGCGCGGCCCGGTCCTCGTCTGACCCGATCGCACCGACGGGCCCGGAATCGTAAGGTTCCGGGCCCGTCGTGTATCCGCCTGCGTGACAACGTCATCTCTGCCACTATGGGACGCATTGTCCGCGAAGGGGGATCGCGTGAACCAGGTGGAACTTTCGGCGGGGACCATCGAATACGAGGACACCGGTGGCGACGGCCCGGTGCTGGTGTTCATCCACGGGCTGCTCATGGACGGGTCCGGATGGCGGCACGTCGTCGAGGAATTGCGGGGAAGATACCGGTGCATCGTGCCGACCTGGCCGCTCGGTTCGCACCGGACACCGATGCACCCGGACGCGGACCTGACGCTCATCGGAATGGGCCACCTGATCGGGGAATTCCTCGACGCCCTAGACCTGCGCGAGGTCACTTTGGTCCAGAACGACTGGGGCGGCGCCCAGATCTTCCTCGCCGTCGCGAATCCCGAGCGCGTGTCCCGGCTCGTGCTCACCGCCTGCGAGGCGTTCGACAACTATCCACCCGGACCCGTCAAGCTGCTGCTCCCGCTGGTTCGTCTGCCCGGCGGATTCCGCGTGCTGATGACGGTGCTGGGCACCAAGCTGGGACGGCGCGGTCCCGGCACGTGGGGATGGATGAGCAAACGACCTGTGCCCGACGAGATCTACGACGCCTGGTTCGGGCCGGCCGCGGTCGATCGCGCCGCCGAAGCAAGAACTGCTCGACCTCGCCGCGAAGTCCGCGGAGTTCACCGGGCCGGTGCTGATCGTGTGGGCGACCGAGGACCGGATGATGCCCCGCGACCACGGACGCCGTCTCGCCGAGCTCTTCCCGGACTCCCGCCTCGTCGAGATCGACGACAGTTACACATTGCTGGCCGAGGACCAGCCGGAGAAGCTCACCGAGGCGATCGGGGACTTCCTGGCGGCGACCGGCACCTAGGGAGCGCATCGGGCTTGGTCCGGCCCGTAGCGGTGCCCGTGACCCGGTGCCGCATCCAGCGCGAACAGCAGATCCACCGTCGTCTGCAGGAAGCCGATCACCGGCAGCCAGGCGGGCAGCGGGGCGTCGACGCGGGCGCGGGACAGGTCCGGCGGGGACCACAGCAGCGACGGCCGCCACCGGATCACCGGGTCCGAGGAGTTCGCCAGCACGGTCCCGCCGTCCGGCCGCACCGAGCCCGCAGGCGGTCCGGTCCACAAGGCCTCGCAGGCTCCCGGCGCGGCGGGTCCGTCGAACGCGGCACCGGCACCGACCGCTCCGAGGCTCTGCCCGTACACGTGCAGCTGCGGCCGATCCGCCGGATCGAGTGTGTCCAGGCGCGAACGGACCGCATCCACCAGCGCCGTGGCCGCGTCGATCGCGGCGTCGCGTTCGAGCACGAACGTCACCCAGCTCGGTGCCGACGAGTACTGC
>NZ_JADZGH010000265.1:30253-30535 GCF_015865005.1 Rhodococcus sp. CX | reverse complement strand
GCCGGCCCGGTCGAGTTCCCGCACCGCGAGCGCGGCCCGTGCCGGCGGATCCGGGGCCGAATCCACACCGACGTAGGTGCGAATCGCCTGGCCGGCGTTGTCGAGAGCGACGAAGCGGCGGCCCTGCTCGCCGAGGGTGTCCCACGGCACCAGCGACTGCGGTGCGCCCGACACTCCGGCCGGGAGCCGCGACGGCGGGAGGGAGGCTGCGGCCGTCGGTGCGAATCCGGTTGCGGCGGTGTATCCGGCGAGGGCGATGATGCCGACCGCCGCCAGTGCCCG
>NZ_JADZGH010000265.1:27249-30243 GCF_015865005.1 Rhodococcus sp. CX | reverse complement strand
ACCGCGACGAACGCCACGTCGTCGCCGTAGGCGGATTCGAAGCCGGCCACCGCGTTCGCGTCGATCCACCCGGAACCGGTCGGCACCGCAACCACCAGGTGCCCGCGATCGAATCCGCCGGCACGATGCGACGAATCCGTGCGGTGACACCGAGAGTGAGAGCCACGATCAGCACGGCGGTGGTCACGACGACCACCCAGTGTGAGGCGCCGACGGGAGGGACGCCCATCGCGTCCCGCAGCCCGTTCTGCCAGCGGTCCGCGGCGAGGGTCGCCGCGCCGCACAGTCCGGTCGCCGCACCGACCGCACCCCACCGGACCGGGACCGACGCGACGGCCGGGGCAGGCCGGAATCTCGTCCGTAGCGCCCGGGCCACCGCGAGCAGCCCGAGGCCGCACAGCACGGACACGGCGGTGACGGCGGCCTGGACGACCGCGGGCCTCGGCAGCAGCGACGGGGCCAGCGAGATGCAGACTGCGACGGTCGTCGCCGTCGTCGTCGCGACGCGCGGGCAGATCGCTATCGATGCGTACGTCGAAAGATGATGGGGCCGTTGGATTTCGAGAACCGCTGCGCTCATGACCGCACCCGCAATCCTGCGGCTCCGGCCGTAGCGGCCGTGCCCAGCCCGAGCAGGATCGGCAGCGGCGATTCCGGACTCGGTGCCCGATACTGCTGCCGCCACGAATTGATCCGCACCGCAACGGATGCGACCTCCGCGGCGATCACGCAGCCCGGTGCGGCGTCCGGCTCCGTCGCGCAGGCCTCGCGCAGGTCCCGCGTCAGGTTACGGTCCAGCGCGCGGCGCGCATCCGGCCCGAGTTCGCCGCCGGAGTCGCGGGCGAACCGCAGCAGGTCGTATCCGAGATCGTGGGTACGGCAGGCCGGTTCGAACAGCGCCGGCAGCGGCACCGGCGACGAGCACGAACCCTGTGGATCGCTGAGTCGCTCGCCCGAGACTCCGGGTTCGCGAATCGGGCTGTACCGCATCGCCGTCTCGAAGTCGGGCGGGAACGCGGCGCTCGCGGTGTCGGTGTCACCCGATCCGAGCGCGAGCACGGTGGCCGCAGCGGCGGGATGCTCGGCGGTGGACCGGTCCTGCGCTCCCGGCGACCCGGCGGCACCCACCCAGACGTATGCGGCGAGAACACCGACGGTCGTGGCGGCTCGGGCTCTCGCGGATCCGATGATCATGAACGCCGACGCTAGGAACGCGGTACCGATGTCCGGATCACACGACGGACCGGTTCGCCGCGGACCACCCGATACCGGGGTAGCAGCGAGATCTCACTCCACGGTATGAGGACAGAGGAGGCTGCGGTACCTAGCGTGGGAACCGTGAATTCGTTGGTGCGTGAAGGTGTACATCACGGCGTGGACCTGTCGGTCCGGTACGGTCGCGGACGCTGGTGGAACATCGCGATCGTCGTGACCACCCTGATCCTCTACGCGATCGCGTGGCCGACGCTCCAGCTCACGCACGACGTTCCGGCGCCGCTCATGCCGATCATCTCCGGGCTGGCGGTGTTCCCGTTCCTGCTGATCCGGGCGCAGCCGGCGCTCGGGTGGGCGATCTCCGCGGTCGCGGCGATGATCGTTCCGTGGGCGTTCGACCGGGTCCCGAACTACGGCTATCCCTGGCAGGTCGTCCACATCCTGGTGCTCCTCGCCCTGCTCGTCGCGGTCTGTCTGCGCGAGGAGATCCGGATCGTGCTCGTCGTCTGGCTCGCGACCGTCCTGTTGTTCTTCGTCTACCTGCCGGGCAACGACGGGTGGGGCTGGGCGATCGGGCTCGCCGCGATCGCGGCGTTCGCGCTGCTCGTGCGCTGGCTGGTGCTGTCCCGGCGGCAACTGGCCCGTGAGGAGGAGATCAGCGAACTCGAACGTGCCCGTCGCGCGGCGCTCGAGGAGAAGGCGCGCATCGCCCGCGACCTGCACGACATCGTCGCCCACCACATGTCTCTCGTCGTGGTGCAGGCGCAGAGCGCCCCGTACCGGCTGCCGGACGTCTCCGACGAGGTGCGCGCCGAATTCGAATCGATCGGCGTTCACGCGCGGGAGGCGCTCAACGAGGTCCGCGGCATGCTCGGTGTGTTGCGAAGCGACGGCATGCTGCCCGAGAACGCTCCGCAGCCCGGGCTGAGCCGGATCGACGAACTGTTCGACGCGTCCCGCCGCGCCGGGGTGCACCTCACCGCACGGATCGACGGGGACACCGGGTCGGTGTCCGACAGCGCGGGACTCGCGGTGTACCGGATCCTGCAGGAGTCGCTCGCCAACGCGGCCCGGCACGCGCCGGGCTCGGAGGTGTCCGTGCAGGTGGTGTGCGGTCCGGATCGCGTGGACCTGACGGTGCGCAACGGCGCCTCGGAAGCCGGTCGCGGGGACCGTCCCGTGGACCGGCCGGACCTCGGCGGCGGCAACGGTATCCGCGGCATGGCCGATCGGGCGGCGTCGGTCGGGGGACGGTTGTACGCGCACCCGCGACCCGACGGAGGATTCGAGGTGTCGGCGGTGCTGCCCCGCGTCCCCGCCGCCTAGGGTGGGGGTGATGACCGAGCCGCACGCACCCATCACCGTGTTCATCGCCGACGACCAGGCCATGGTCCGCCAGGGCTTCGGCGCGCTGCTCGCCGCGCAACCCGACATCAGTGTCGTCGGGGACGCCCCGGACGGGAAGGTCGCGGTGAGCGAGGTCGCGAGGTTGCGGCCCGACGTCGTGCTCATGGACGTGCGCATGCCGGAGATGAACGGACTCGATGCCGCTCGGCACATCCTCGCCGACCGACGCGAGCCGCGCTCGAAAGTGTTGATGCTCACCACATTCGACCTCGACGACTATGTGTACGAGGCGCTGGGGATGGGTGCGAGCGGGTTTCTGCTCAAGGACGCGCCGGCGGACGAACTCGTCCGGGCCGTACGGGTCGTCGCCGACGGGCAGGCGTTGCTGGCGCCGACGGTCACCCGCCGGCTCATCGCCGACGTGACCCGCCG
>NZ_JADZGH010000265.1:19584-27239 GCF_015865005.1 Rhodococcus sp. CX | reverse complement strand
CGTCGCAGCACCGCGCTCGACGTGCTGACCCCGCGCGAGACGGAAGTGCTCGAGCTGATCGCGCACGGCCTGTCGAACCAGGAGATCGCGCAACGGTTGTTCGTCGCCGAACAGACGGTCAAGACGCACGTCGGCAAGGTGCTCGGCAAGTTGCATCTGCGGGACCGCGCGCAGGCGGTCGTGGTGGCCTACGAGTCGGGGCTGGTCGTGCCCGGGTGACGGTCGGATCGGAACCGCGAAGGGGCCGGGCGTCCCGACCACGCCCGGCCCCTTCGTTATCCGCGGAAGTGTTCGCGATCAGACCGTTTCGGTCTCCCGCTCTGGTGCGGGCGCGATCTCGACGGTGGCCCGCTTCGGCTGGGTGCGGACGTGGGTCGTGTAGATGGCCAGGCCGACGAAGACCAGTCCGCCCACGAGATTGCCGAGCACCGTCGGGATCTCGTTCCACACGAGGTAGTCGACGAGGGTGAAGTCGGCGCCGAGGAGCAGGCCGGACGGGAACAGGAACATGTTGACCACGGAGTGCTCGAATCCCATGTAGAAGAACAGCATGATCGGCAGCCACATGCCGAGAACCTTGCCGGTCACGTTCTTCGACATCATCGCGGCGACCACACCGGTCGAGACCATCCAGTTGCACAGCACGCCGCGCAGGAACAGCGTCGCCATGCCCGCGGCGCCGTGTTCGGCATAGCCGACGGTGCGTGACTCGCCGATGGTCATCAGCTTCTCGGCCACCTCGTTCGGCGGAATCGAATATCCGTAGGTGAGCACGAACGTGATGATCACGGCGACCATGAACGCCCCGGCGAAGTTGCCGACGAACACCAGTCCCCAGTTGCGCAGGACGCCGCCGATCGTCACGCCCGGACGGCGGTCCAGGTACGCGACCGGCGCGAGCGTGAACACCCCGGTGAGCAGGTCGAAACCGAGCAGGTAGAGCAGGCAGAAACCGACCGGGAACAGGGCCGCTCCGAGCAGGGCGTTACCGGTCTGGACGGTCACGGTGACCGCGAAGGCCGCGGCGAGGGTGAGCAGCGCACCGCCCATGAACGCGCGGATCAGCGTGTCGCGGGTGGACGTGAGGACTTTGCTATGGCCGGCGTCGACCATTGCACGGGCCAGCTCGGCCGGTGGGACATAGGACACGGCAAACCTCCTGTGGGATCGGAGAAAGTGTCGAGGGCCGCGGTGACCGGTGTGTTGCCTCGCCGTAAGTGCGCGTTGCGTTCCGCTCAGCGTGATCGCGGGCTCTCTGTGAGACTTTGCAGCGGGGCAACGTGGCCGATCGAGATGACGCTCACGCCGCTTGCGGGCAGGATGACAGGAGCGACACGGATCCTCTGCAACGGAGGCGTACATGACGAAGGTCGGGATTCTCACCAGCGGCGGCGACTGCCCCGGACTCAACGCGGTGATCCGCGGCGCGGTTCTGAAGGGGGAGACCGTGTACGGCCAGGAGTTCGTCGGATTCCTGGACGGATGGCGCGGACTCGTCGAGGGCGATGCGATGCCGCTCGACCGCAGTTCGGTGCGGGGCCTGTCGAACCAGGGCGGCACGATCCTCGGCACCAGCCGATTCGGGCCGTATCAGGGACCGCAGGGCGGCGCGCAGAACATCGCCCGCACCCTCGAGAAACTCGGTGTCGACGCGGTGGTGGCGATCGGCGGAGAAGGCACCGCGGCGGCGTCGAAACGACTGTTCGAGGAAGGAATCCCGATCGTCGGGGTTCCCAAGACGATCGACAACGACCTCGGCCGCACCGACTACACGTTCGGATTCGACACGGCCGTCGAGATCGCCACCGTCGCCATCGACCGCTTGCGCACCACCGGTAACTCGCACAAACGCTGCATGGTGCTCGAAGTGATGGGGCGGCACGCCGGGTGGATCGCCCTGCACTCGGGTACCGCGGGCGGCGCGCACGCGATCCTCATTCCCGAGCACCCGGAGAGCATCGACCAGATCTGCGCGTGGACGACGAGTGTGCGCGACCGCGGTCGTGCCCCGATGGTCGTCGTCGCCGAGGGCTTCACGCTGCCGGACATGACCGAGGCCCACTCGCACAAGGGTCTCGACGGATTCGATCGTCCGCGCCTCGGTGGTATCGCCGAGATCCTGGCCCCGATGATCGAGGAACGCACCGGCATCGAGACCCGTGCGACGGTGCTCGGCCACATCCAGCGCGGGGGAGTGCCCACCGCGTTCGACCGGGTCCTGGCGACACGGCTCGGTATGGCCGTCACCGATCTCGTCGCCGACGAGGACTGGGGTCACATGGTGGCGCTGCACGGCACCCGCATCGTCCGCGTCGGGTTCGACGAGGCGCTCGCGCACCACAAGTTGGTGCCGGAAGAGCGATACCAGGAGATGCGGGTTCTGTTCGGCTGAGTGGTGGTGAGTGGGTCGGGTGGCGGCGTCTAAAATCGACCGCATGACTGCCGCCATGTCCGATGATCTGCTCGCCTACGACGACGTGCTCGCGAAGTTCGAGCCCGTGATGGGCATGGAGGTGCATGTCGAACTGCACACCGCCACCAAGATGTTCTGCGGCTGCCCGACCACGTTCGGTGCCGAGCCCAACACGCAGGTGTGCCCGGTGTGCCTGGGCCTGCCCGGATCGCTGCCCGTCGTCAACCAGGCTGCCGTCGAATCCGCCATCCGCATCGGCCTGGCGCTGAACTGCGAGATCACCCCGTGGGGCCGGTTCGCGCGCAAGAACTACTTCTACCCGGATCAGCCGAAGAACTACCAGATCTCGCAGTACGACGAGCCGATCGCGACGAACGGCTACCTCGACGTCGTGCTCGACGACGGCACCACGTGGCGGGTCGAGATCGAACGCGCCCACATGGAGGAGGACACCGGCAAGTCGCTGCACGTCGGCGGCGCGACCGGACGCATCCACGGTGCGAGCCACTCGCTGCTGGACTACAACCGGGCCGGCGTGCCGCTCGTCGAGATCGTCACCAAGCCGATCGTCGGCGCCGGTGAGCGTGCCCCCGAGGTTGCCCGCGCCTACGTCACCGCGCTGCGCGATCTGCTGAAGGCCCTCGACGTGTCGGACGTGCGCATGGACCAGGGCTCGATGCGCTGCGACGCCAACGTCTCGCTCAACCCGATCGGCGCGGACGAGTTCGGTACCCGCACCGAGACCAAGAACGTGAACTCGCTCAAGTCCGTCGAGGTCGCGGTCCGCTACGAAATGCGCCGCCAGGCGGCGGTGCTCGTGGCCGGTGGCACGGTGGTCCAGGAGACCCGCCACTTCCAGGAGGCCGACGGCACGACCTCGCCCGGTCGCCGCAAGGAAACCGCAGAGGACTACCGCTACTTCCCGGAGCCGGATCTCGAGCCGGTCGCTCCGAGCGCCGAGTGGATCGAGGAACTGCGCGGCACCCTGCCGGAGCTGCCGTGGCTGCGCCGCGCCCGCATCCAGAAGGAATGGGGTGTCTCCGACGAGGAGATGCGCGACCTGGTGAACGCCGGTGCTCTCGACCTGGTGATCGCGACGACCGAGGCCGGGGCGCCCGCGTCCGAGGCCCGGTCCTGGTGGGTCGCCTACCTGACGCAGCAGGCCAACGCCCGCGAGGTCGAACTCGCGGATCTGCCGATCACCCCGAAGCAGGTCGCGAAGGTCATCGCGCTGGTCGCCGACGGCAAGCTCACCAACAAGCTCGCGCGGCAGGTCGTCGACGGTGTCCTCGCCGGCGAGGGCGAACCCGAGGAGGTCGTGGCCGCTCGCGGACTCGAGGTCGTGCGCGACGACTCGGCACTGCAGGCCGCGGTCGACGAGGCGCTCGCCGCGAACCCCGACATCGCCGACAAGATCCGCTCCGGCAAGGTCCAGGCGGCCGGCAAGATCGTCGGCGACGTCATGAAGGCCACCCGCGGCCAGGCCGACCCGGCGCGCGTCAAGGAACTCGTCATCGCCGCGTGCAGTTGATCTTGAGCCGCTAACGTAGCGGTTCATGGATGCCGCAGTCGCCACTTCACTGTTCTGGATCGTCGTGGCGGCCGTGGTCGCGCCGCTCGTCGCGGGAGCCGTGCCTCGCCGGCTCGTGCCGGAAGTGGTGCTGCTGCTCGTCGCGGGGGTCGTCATCGGCCCCAACGCGCTCGGCTTCGCCGAGGTCGACGGCGGGATCGAGATGCTCCGCGAACTCGGTCTGGGGCTGCTGTTCCTGCTCGCCGGCTACGAGATCGATCCCGCCGAGCTGCGCGGTCGCGGTGGTCGCCGCGCGCTGATCACGTGGTGCGTGTGCATGACACTGGCCCTGGCGACCGTCGCAGTGCTCGGCGCGGCCGGTCTCGTGAATGCCGAGGTCGCCGTCGCGATCGCGTTGACGTCGACCGCGCTGGGCACTCTGCTGCCGATCCTCGCGGACCGCGGGCTCGTCGACACCCCGCTCGGGCGGTCGGTGCTCAACCACGGAGCGGTCGGCGAGCTGTTGCCGGTGATCGCGATGGCGACGCTGCTGGGCGCGCGCGGTGCGCTCGGATCCCTGCTGGTCCTCGCGGCGTTCGCGGTGGTCGCCGTGATCGTGGCACTGCTGCCGCCGCGGATCCTGCGGGAAGGATCGCAGTTCCTGGCATTCGTGCGACGCACCTCGATGACCACCGCCCAGACGTCGGTCCGGTTGACGATGCTGCTGCTCGTCGGGCTCATCACCCTCGCGGTCGTGTTCGACCTGGACGTGATCCTCGGCGCGTTCGCCGCGGGATTCATCCTGCGCCGGGCGATTCCGACCGGCGACGTGCTGCTCGAGACGAAACTCGACGGACTTGCCTACGGGTTCCTCATCCCGATCTTCTTCGTCACCTCCGGGATGGCGATCGACGTGGGTGCCGTCGTCGAGAAACCCGGTGTGCTGATTGCGTTCCTGCTGTTGCTGATTCTGGTCCGGGGTGTGCCGGTGTTCGTGTCCGCACGCCTCGACCGCGAGTCCCGCTTCGACACCGCGGAGCAACTGCAGATCGCGCTGTACTCGACGACCGGGCTCCCGCTCATCGTCGCCGTCACCGGGGTCGCGGTCTCGGCGGGGGAGATGACGAACGGCAGTGCGTCGATTCTCGTTGCGGCCGGGGCGATCACAGTGCTGATACTTCCGATGGTCGCGGGGCTGCTCCAGCGATCCGATCGGCCGCAGTCGGTGAGTTCGTCGGACGCCGGTCGCTGAGGCTGCGAATAATCCCGAATTCACGACGTGTTTCGGAATTCGCCCACGCTGTAGCGTGAGCGAATTCGCATCCACCGCGTCGATTGTCGCCCAGGGTGATTCTCCGGGACGCGCGACGGCGACGTCCGACGGTCTTTCCGACTCAGTCGAATCCGCCGCCACCGGCCGGGAACTGGATGCGCACGACGCGATCGTCGTTCGGCCCCGGCTGGCCGCCGTCCTTGTTGACGGTCGAGACCCACAGCAACCCGTCGACACCGGCCGACGCGCCACCCAGCCGCCCGTACCTGTCCTGCGCCGCGAGCACCGGGGCTGCGGTGACGGCGCCGGTACCCGGGTCGGTGGCGACCACCGACACCGCCTTGCCGTCGGTCAGCGAGATCGCCACCGCATCGGGGCCGGCCGCGCATCCGGCGAGGCCGGGACGGTCCGGCCACGTCCACACCGGCGCGCCCGCGACGGAACCGTCCGACCCCACCCGCTGCAACCGGTCCTCGAGCGGCGTGCGGTCGGTGACCCACAGATTGCCGATCGGGTCACGGCACACGTCGCCGGCCGTTCCGATGCCGGACAGCACCACCGTCGGTGCGGGGGCAGGACCGCCCGGGGCGGGCAGCGGCACGCGCAGCAGCTTCCCGGCCAGTGACGCGGGATCTGTTGCGGCAGCAGGGTTTCCGACGTCTCCGGTGAGGACGGCCAGTTCGGTGGGGGTGACGAACTCGATGGCGCCGGCGTTACCGTTCGCGCCGCGTGGGATGCCGGTGAACACGTCCTTGGGAACGTCGCCCGCGGCGATGCGCACCACCCGGTTGTCGGACGGTGTGGTGATGTACGCGTAGAGCAGCCGGTCCTCGCCGTAGGTGGGGGACAGCGTCAGATCGAGGAGGCCTCCGTCGCCCGAGCCGTCCACCGGGATCGTCGCGATCTCGACGGGTTCGGTGCCGGGGGCGACCTGCAGGATCCGCCCGGTGCGCCGCTCGGCCACGAACGCGGAACTGCCGTCCGGCACGGTGACGAGCCCCCCGGTGGTGTCGAGGCACGTGGCGACGACCGCGGGGTCCGGATCCACACACGGGCCGGGAGGCACCGGAGGGACGGACGGTGTCGTCGACGTGGTCGGTGACTGCTCGAGCGGGCCGATGTCGGCGCCGCCGTCGAACGACGGTTCCGGTGTGAACGGGGTCGTGGCCGCATCGTCGAACCGGGCGCACGACGTGACCGTGGCGAACAGGCCGAGTGCCAGTACCAATGTCGGCAGTCGCCGCGAACCCCTCAACCGCGCACCCCTCGTCATGCCGCAAACGTTACCGGCACGCCGAGCGTCTCCTCGGTTCCCGGGTGCTCCCCGCCGCGCGACCTACGCTGGACCACGTGAGCGACAAGGCGAAAGACCCCGTCCCGGAACCGGCGCCGTACGAGAATCCGACGCTCGAGCTGAACCGTCCACGTTCGTCGATGCTCGAATCCGACGACGACCTCGACCTGGACCAAAGGTCGTTCGAATCCCGCTCCGCCGGGGCGTACGACGGCCCCACCGACCCGATCCATCGGCCGGAGATGCCGGTCGCGCCGGGATCGTACGAGGAGCCGGAACCGGTTGCCGCTGTGCCCCCGAAGGTGCGGCGCGGCACCCTCGACCTCGGTTTGCTGATCCTGAGGCTGGCCGTCGGCGGCATCATGATCGTGCACGGGCTGCAGAAACTCACCGGATGGTGGGATGGACCCGGACTCGACGGATTCGAAGCGCTCGTCGAGGGCGCCGGCTACCGGTACTCGGAGATCCTCGCGATCGTCGGTGCGATCGGGGAGGTCGCGGCGGGGACCCTGCTGGTCCTGGGCCTGCTGACACCGCTCGCAGCGGCCGCCGTGGTCGCGATCATGATCAACGCCGTGCTGTTCAAACACCACCTCGAACCGGGCCTGCAGTACTTCGCGGCGGAGCAATCCGGTGTGGAGTTCGAGATACTGCTCGGGGCGGCGGCGGTGGCGATCGTGCTGACCGGTCCCGGCCGGATCGCCGTCGACGGAGCACGTGGCTGGGCGACGCGCCCGTTCATCGGATCGTTCGTGGCACTGCTGCTCGGCGTCGCCGGCGGCGTGTGCCTCTGGCTTTTCGTGCGCTGACGCGCTCGTGCGCGGTTTCGGTAGCCGGAGCTACCGAAACCGCGCACGAGTACGAGCTACGGGAGCTGGCGGACGGCACCCTTGTCGGCGGCGCTCGGCGAGCACCTCGTCGTCGACGAGCACCTCGAGGGTGCGGGAGGCGACGTCGATGCGGATGCGGTCACCGTTCTCGACGAGACCGATCACACCACCGGACGCGGCCTCGGGGGAGACGTGCCCGATGGACAGACCCGACGTGCCACCGGAGAAGCGGCCGTCGGTGATCAGCGCGCACACCTTGCCGAGGCCGACGCCCTTGAGGAAGGACGTCGGGTGCAGCATCTCCTGCATGCCGGGACCACCCGCGGGGCCCTCGT
>NZ_JADZGH010000265.1:19430-19574 GCF_015865005.1 Rhodococcus sp. CX | reverse complement strand
GCGCACGAGTACGAGCTACGGGAGCTGGCGGACGGCACCCTTGTCGGCGGAGGTCGCGAGCGCCGCGTAGGCGCGCAGGGCCTTCGACACGACACGGTCACGGGCGACCGGCTGCCACGGGTTCTCCCGGGCTTCCATCTTCGC
>NZ_JADZGH010000265.1:12630-19420 GCF_015865005.1 Rhodococcus sp. CX | reverse complement strand
AGCGCACGACCACGACATCGCCCGGCTGCACCTTCTTGCCGAGGATGACCGAGACGGCCTCCTCCTGCGACTCGACCACCAGGGCCGGTCCCTCGAAGCTGAACAGGTCCTCGTCGATACCGGCGGTCTTGAGGATCGCGCCGTCGACGGCGAGGTTGCCGCGCAGCACGCACAGGCCACCCTCGACGGTGTAGGCGTGCTCGATGTCACGGATGCAGCCACCGACGGCGTCGGTGTCCAGCGACGCCCAGCGGTTGTCGGTCGAGAACGGCTCGGTGGTGCGAACCCCGCCGGGGGCGGCGTGGAACAGTTCGAGCGCCTCCTCGGTGGCCTTGCCGGACCGGATGTCCCAGTCGTCGAGCCACTGGTCGAAGCTCGCCGTGTGCACGGTGTGGACGTCCGTCTCGAGCAGGCCGCCGCGGCGGAGTTCACCGAGCAGCGCGGGGATTCCGCCCGCGCGGTGCACGTCCTCCATGTGGTAGTCGGAGTTCGGGGACACCTTCGACAGGCACGGAACCTTGCGGCTGATCGCGTCGATGGTCTCGAGGTCGAAGTCGACCTCGCCTTCCTGCGCGGCGGCGAGGGTGTGCAGCACGGTGTTCGTCGAACCGCCCATCGCGACGTCGAGTGCCATCGCGTTGCGGAACGCCGCCGGGGTGGCGATGTTGCGGGGCAGCACCGACTCGTCCTCGTCGCGGTAGTAACGCAGCGCCGCCTCGACGATCGTGGTGCCGGCCTTCTCGAACAGCGCGCGGCGGGCGGCGTGGGTGGCGAGGGTCGAACCGTTGCCCGGCAGCGCCAGGCCCAGTGCCTCGGTGAGGCAGTTCATCGAGTTCGCGGTGAACATGCCCGAGCACGAACCGCACGTCGGGCAGGCGCTGCGCTCGACCTCGTCGAGGCCCGCGTCGCTCACCGACTCGCTCGCGGACGCGGAGATCGCGGTGATCAGGTCGGTGGGGGCGTGCGCGACACCGTCGACGACGACCGCCTTGCCCGCTTCCATCGGACCACCGGAGACGAAGATCGTCGGAATGTTCAGGCGCATGGCCGCATTGAGCATGCCCGGGGTGATCTTGTCGCAGTTGGAGATACACACCAGCGCATCGGCGGTGTGGGCGTTCACCATGTATTCGACCGAGTCGGCGATGATTTCGCGGCTCGGGAGCGAGTACAGCATGCCGCCGTGGCCCATCGCGATGCCGTCGTCGACGGCGATGGTGTGGAACTCGCGGGCGACGCCACCGGCGGCCCGGACCGCGTCGGCGACGATCTCGCCGACGTCCTTGAGGTGGACATGTCCGGGCACGAACTGCGTGTAGGAGTTGGCGATCGCGACGATCGGCTTGCCGAAATCGGAGTCGGTCAGACCGGTGGCGCGCCACAGGGAGCGGGCACCGGCGGCGTTGCGTCCGACGGTGGTGGTGCGTGACCTCAACGGGGGCATGTGCAGGTTTCCTTCACAGGGCGGGTGGCTGCGCCTTCGGCTGTCGGGCCGGCTGCCGGGCTGCGGCAGGGGCCGGGGTGCAGCGGTTTCGAATTTACCGTTGTGCTATTTCGATGCGTCATCCGACTCGGCCGCGGAGTCTTCCGCTGTCGCCTCGGTACTGCGGTCCTCGGCGCTGCGGGCCGCGTCGGCCGCGGCATACGGATCGGTGATGCGCCCGCCGCTGGCCTCGGCGAGCTCGGGGAGCCGGCCGAACGTGACGACGGGAAGCGGAACCTCGGATCCGTCGGTGAGGGTCGCGCGCGCCCAGCCGCGCTTGGGGAAGCGGATTCCCGCGAGTGCGCCCCACCCGATGCGGGTCGTCGAGAACGTGGCGCGGGCAGTGATGCCGTCGGGTCCGACGACGGTGCGCACGCGCAGGATCCACGCGAGCACGAGAAACGGGATCACCAGCATCCAGGAGAATGCCGCGGGCCAGGCCATCGCGGGCGAGGCCACCGCAAGGAGCAGGATGCCGCACGCGAGCAGCGACAATCGGGAAATCCGAATGACGCGCGTCGCCGATTCCGGCGTGTGGGATGATGAACGCGGTGGCACGGGCTGCTGGGAGGATGACACCTCACCATCTTCGCATTGCAGCCGAGGCATCTCACATTCTGGGACAGACGACCGAACCAAGTTGACTGTCTGCTTCGCGCGCGCCTACCGTCTAGCGCGTGAATAAGAATGGGTTGCTCGTAATCGGCCGGCGCGTCGTCGCCTGAGCCGCATACCGCAACTCGCCCACGACGCGCCACCCTCGTACAGCAGATGCTGACGAGGGTTTTTTGTTGCCCGGAGCCAGAATCAGAGGAATTCGCAGTGAGCGCACCAACCGCACGGCCTCAACCCTCGCCGCGAAAGCCGGGGTCCACCCCGACTACCGCAGCCGCCGCAGCGCAGCCCGGAACTCGCCGCCAGGTCGCGCCCGAGCGGGTCACCGGAGCCCAGTCGGTCGTCCGAGCCCTCGAGGAGCTCGAGGTCGACACGGTCTTCGGCATCCCCGGTGGTGCGATCCTTCCCGTCTACGATCCGCTGTTCGATTCCAAGCGGGTCCGTCACGTCCTCGTTCGTCATGAGCAGGGCGGCGGTCACGCCGCGACCGGATATGCGCAAGCCACCGGCAAGGTCGGTGTGTGCATGGCCACTTCCGGCCCCGGCGCCACCAACCTCGTGACCCCGCTCGCCGACGCCCAGATGGACTCCGTCCCGATCGTCGCGATCACAGGCCAGGTCGGCCGCGGTCTCATCGGCACCGACGCCTTCCAGGAAGCGGACATCTCCGGCATCACCATGCCGGTGACCAAGCACAACTTCCTCGTCACCGACGGCGCCGACATCCCGCGCATCCTCGCCGAGGCCTTCTACATCGCCGCGTCCGGCCGCCCCGGCGCCGTGCTCGTCGACATCCCCAAGGACATCCTGCAGGCGCAGACCACCTTCAGCTGGCCGCCGGAGATGCACCTGCCCGGCTACCGTCCCGTGACCAAGCCGCACGGCAAGCAGGTCCGCGAGGCCGCGCGCCTGATCGCCGAGGCCAAGAACCCGGTGCTGTATGTCGGTGGCGGCGTCATCAAGGCCGACGCGTCCGCCGAGCTGCTCGAGCTCGCCGAACTGACCGGCATTCCTGTCGTCACCACCCTGATGGCGCGCGGCGCGTTCCCCGACACCCACCGCCTCAACTGCGGCATGCCGGGTATGCACGGCACCGTGGCAGCGGTCGCGGCGCTGCAGAAGAGCGACCTGCTCGTCACGCTCGGCGCCCGCTTCGACGACCGCGTGACCGGTCAGCTCGACTCGTTCGCACCGGACGCGAAGGTCATCCACGCCGACATCGACCCCGCGGAGATCGGCAAGAACCGGCACGCGGACGTCCCGATCGTCGGCGACTGCCGCGAGGTCCTCGTCGAACTCGTCGAGGCGATCCGTGCGGATCTGGCCACCGGCACCAAGCTCGACTACGCGCAGTGGTGGGAATACCTCGACGACATCCGTCGCACCTACCCGCTGAGCTACGACCGTCCCGCCGACGGTTCCCTGTCGCCGCAGTACGTCATCCAGGCCGTCGGTAAGCTCGCCGGTCCGGACGCCATCTACTGCGCCGGCGTCGGCCAGCACCAGATGTGGGCTGCGCAGTTCGTCGACTACGAGAAGCCGCGTACGTGGCTGAACTCCGGTGGTCTCGGCACCATGGGCTACGCCGTGCCGGCCGCCCTCGGCGCCAAGATGGGCAAGCCCGAGGCCGAGGTGTGGGCGATCGACGGTGACGGCTGCTTCCAGATGACCAACCAGGAACTCGCGACCTGCGCCGTCGAGGGTGTGCCGATCAAGGTCGCGCTCATCAACAACGGCAATCTCGGCATGGTCCGTCAGTGGCAGACGCTGTTCTACGACCAGCGCTACTCGAACACCGAGCTCGGTACCCACGGTGAGGTCCGGATCCCGGACTTCGTCAAGCTCGCCGAGGCCCTCGGCTGCGTCGGCATCCGGGTCGAGCGCGAAGAGGACGTCGAGCCCGCCATCCGCCAGGCCCAGGCCATCAACGACCGCCCGGTCGTCATCGACTTCATCGTCGGTAAGGACGCCCAGGTGTGGCCGATGGTCGCCGCCGGCACCAGCAACGACGAAATCATGGCGGCGCGGGGCATCCGCCCGCTGTTCGACGACGACGAGGCCGCCGCCGAGCCCGCCGTCATCCACGAGGCCATGAACCGCGAGCAGGCCGCCACCGATTCCGCAGCAGGAGAGGATCGTCAGTGAGCACGAGTCACACCCTCAGCGTTCTCGTCGAGGACAAGCCGGGCGTGCTGGCCCGTGTCGCGGCCCTGTTCTCGCGGCGCGGATTCAACATCGAATCCCTCGCCGTCGGGGGAACCGAGGTGCCCGACATCTCCCGCATGACGATCGTCGTGACCGTCGACGAGTTCCCGCTCGAACAGGTCACCAAGCAGCTCAACAAGCTGGTCAACGTCATCAAGATCGTCGAGCAGGAGGGCGAGGCGTCGGTGGCGCGCGAGCTCGTGCTCATCAAGGTCCGTGCGGACGCCAGCGTCCGCACCCAGGTCATCGAGACGGTGAACCTGTTCCGCGCCAAGGTGATCGACGTCTCTCCGGAGTCGCTGACCATCGAGGCCACCGGCACCCGTTCGAAGCTCGACGCGCTTCTGCGGATGCTCGAGCCGTACGGCATCCGCGAGATCGTGCAGTCCGGTGTCGTCGCCGTCGGACGTGGTCCCAAGTCGATCACGGCCACCCGTTAGCCTGAACACACCCCAATTGCTGAAAGAGGTAGGAACTGTGGCAGTCGAGCTTTTCTACGACGACAACGCCGATCTGTCGATCATCCAGGGCCGCAAGGTCGCGGTGATCGGCTACGGCAGCCAGGGGCACGCGCATTCGCTGAGCCTGCGTGACTCGGGCGTCGAGGTGCGCATCGGTCTCAAGGAAGGCTCGAAGTCGCGGGCCAAGGCCGAAGAAGCCGGCCTCACCGTCGGAACCCCCGCCGAGGTTTCGGAGTGGGCCGACGTGATCATGCTGCTCGCCCCCGACACGGCGCAGGCGTCGATTTTCAAGAACGACATCGAGCCGAACCTCAAGGACGGCGACGCGCTGTTCTTCGGCCACGGCCTGAACATCCACTTCGGGCTGATCAAGGCTCCGGAGTTCGTCACCGTCGGCATGGTCGCCCCCAAGGGCCCCGGCCACCTGGTGCGTCGTCAGTTCGTCGACGGCAAGGGCGTGCCCGCGCTCATCGCCATCCACCAGGACCCGAAGGGCGAGGGCGAGGCTCTGGCCCTGTCCTACGCGAAGGGCATCGGCGGCACCCGCGCCGGCGTCATCAAGACCACCTTCAAGGAAGAGACCGAGACCGACCTGTTCGGTGAGCAGGCCGTCCTCTGCGGTGGCACCGAGGAGCTCGTCAAGACCGGCTTCGACGTCCTCGTCGAGGCAGGCTACGCCCCGGAGATGGCGTACTTCGAGTGCCTGCACGAGCTCAAGCTCATCGTCGACCTCATGTACGAGGGCGGCATCGCGCGCATGAACTACTCGGTGTCCGACACCGCCGAGTTCGGTGGCTACCTCTCCGGCCCGCGCGTCATCGACGCCGGCACCAAGGAGCGCATGAAGGACATCCTCAAGGACATCCAGGACGGCACCTTCGTCAAGCGTCTCGTCGCCAACGTCGAGAACGGCAACAAGGAGCTCGAGGGCCTGCGCAAGCAGAACGCCGAGCACGGCATCGAGGTCGTCGGCAAGCAGCTGCGCGACCTGATGAGCTGGGTCGATCGCCCGATCACCGAGACCGCGTAAGCAGTTTCGTTCTCCGCCGGCCCGGCACCCGACTTCGGGTGCCGGGCCGGCGGCGTTCGTGGCGGATACGCCGGTGTGTTCGGTGGATAATGTGCCGATGTCCTGGAGCCTGGGCCTCGATCGACTGCCGGGGGTCGTCACGGTCCGCACCTACCGTCGCGAGTGGTTGCGCCCGGACGTCACCGCCGGCCTCGCGCTGATCGGGCTGCTGATCCCGGCGGGCATGGGGTACGCGACCGCGGCGGGGCTGCCCGCGTACACGGGGCTCTACGCGACGATCGTGCCGCTGCTCGCGTACGCGATCGTCGGGCCGTCCCGGGTGCTCGTGCTCGGCCCCGACTCGGCTCTGGCCCCGTTGATCGCGGCGGCCGTGCTCCCGCTCGCCGCTGCCTCCGGTGATCCGCAGCGGGCAGTCGCACTGGCCGGTGTGCTCGCCGTGCTCGTGGGGACCGTCCTGCTCGTCGCGGGGTTCCTGCGTCTGGGTTTCGTCACCGATCTGCTGTCCAAGCCGATCCGGATCGGATACCTCAACGGCATCGCGCTCGTCGTCGTGATCGGACAGTTGCCCACGCTGCTCGGCATCGACGTCGATGCGGACGACGTACTCGGCCGGATCGGCACCGTCGCCGGGGAAGCGGTCACCGGAGGCATCGACCTGCTCGCCACCGCCGTGGGCGTCGGCTCGCTGGCCGTCATGGTGACGTGCCGGATGCTGCGGATCCGGATACCCGGGGTGCTCGTTGCGGTTGTCGGCGCGATCGCGCTGTCCGCCTTGCTCGGTCTCGGCGACGACATCGCAATGGTCGGTGCGCTGCCCCGCGGCCTGCCCGCCCCGTCCTTCGGCGGGGTGGGGTGGAACGACGTGGTCACCATGCTCGGTCCCGCCGTCGCGATCGCCCTCATCGCCTTCGCCGACACCGCGGTGCTGTCCCGGACGTTCGCCGCCCGGCGCGGCGCCGACGTGGACGGCAGCGCGGAGATGCGGGCGATGGGCGT
>NZ_JADZGH010000265.1:820-12620 GCF_015865005.1 Rhodococcus sp. CX | reverse complement strand
GTTCGGCGGATTCCCGATCTCCGCAAGTTCTTCCCGGACACCGGTGGCGGAGCAGAACGGTGCGCGGACCCAGCTCGTGGGCGTCGTCGGCGCCCTCGGTGTGCTCGCGTTCGTGCTGCTCGTGCCCGGTCTGACGGCGTACCTGCCGCAGGCCGCGCTCGCCGCGGTCGTGCTGGTCGCGGCGGCGGCGCTCATCGACGTGCGGGGTCTGGTCACGACGCGGCGTTCCTCGGAGTCGCGCTCGTCGGGGTGCTCGAAGGCATCCTGGTCGCTATCGGGCTGTCCCTGCTGACGGTCGTGGTCCGAGCGTGGCAGCCCTATCGCACGGAACTGGTGGAACTGGACGGGGTTCCGGGCCTCCACGACATCACCCGGCATCCCGAGGGGCATCGGATTCCGGGACTGGTGATCGCGCGGTTCGACGCCCCGCTGTTCTTCGCCAACGGTGATCTCCTCGACCGCCACGTGCGGGAACTGGTGGCGCACGCGCCGACGCCCGTCGAGTGGGTGGTGATCGCCGCCGAACCGATCACCGGCCTCGACACCACCGCCGTCGACGAACTCGTCGACCTGGACCGCTATCTGGCGAGCAAGGGAATCCGGTTGGCGTTCGCGGCGATGAAAGGCCCCATCAAGGACAAACTGGTGCAGTTCGGGGTGGGGGATCGGTTCGACGCGACACACTTTCACCCGACCGTGCGCGCGGCGGTCACCGCGTTCCGGGAACAGCGACGCGCGGCCGGCGAACCGGACAGTACTGATCGGTGAAACATCCAGCGCGAGAACAACACTCGACCGAGATTTCGCGAATCATGCACCGGGCGAGCGATTTCTCGTGAAATCGGATTCGGGCATACGAGACGAACTCGAGGGCTCCCGCCGGCCCGGCGTAATCGAAATCACCTCCGACGTGCGCCGGGAGTCGCATCACACCGATCGAGGCGTTTCGTACCACCTGGTAGGACAACCCCGGGTCGCGCACCCACGCGGAGGTAGGGGGTTCTAAACTCGACGCTGTCACGGCTGTGCCGCGTGCCGAGAAGGGTGTGCGCGCCGTCGACGCCCGCAGACAATCAACCACAGGGAGTTCGCACGTGAGCCAGAATGGCCGTCCCGTTGTCCTGATCGCCGACAAGCTCGCGCAATCGACCGTCGATGCGCTCGGCGACGGTGTCGAGGTGCGCTGGGTCGACGGCCCGGACCGCCCCGCGCTTCTCGCGGCTGTGCCCGACGCCGACGCCCTGCTCGTCCGTTCCGCCACCACCGTCGACGCCGAGGTGCTCGCCGCCGCGACGAAGCTCAAGATCGTCGGCCGCGCCGGTGTCGGCCTGGACAATGTGGACATCCCCGCCGCCACCGAGCGTGGCGTCATGGTCGTGAACGCGCCGACCTCGAACATCCACTCGGCCGCCGAGCACGCCGTCTCGCTGCTGCTGTCGACCGCGCGTCAGATCCCGGCCGCCGACCGCACCCTGCGTGAGAAGACCTGGAAGCGCTCGAGCTTCAACGGCACCGAGATCCTCGGCAAGACCGTCGGTGTCGTCGGCCTGGGCCGCATCGGCCAGCTCTTCGCGCAGCGCCTCGCCGCCTTCGAGACCACGGTCATCGCGTACGACCCCTACCTGCCCGCCGCGCGCGCCGCGCAGCTCGGCATCGAGCTGGTCGACATCGACGAGCTCGTCGAGCGCGCCGACTTCATCTCGGTGCACCTGCCCAAGACGAAGGAAACCGCCGGCCTGATCAACGCCGAGCGTCTGGCCCGGGCCAAGGACGGCGTCATCATCGTCAACGCCGCCCGCGGTGGCCTGATCGACGAGGCCGCGCTCCACGACGCGCTCGTCTCCGGCAAGGTTCGCGGCGCCGGCCTCGACGTGTTCAGCACCGAGCCGTGCACCGACTCGCCGCTGTTCGAGCTGGACAACGTCGTGGTGACCCCGCACCTGGGTGCCTCCACCGCCGAGGCGCAGGACCGCGCCGGCACCGACGTCGCCAAGAGCGTGCTGCTGGCCCTGGCCGGCGAGTTCGTGCCGGACGCCGTCAACGTCTCCGGCGGCCCGGTCGGCGAAGAGGTCGCACCGTGGCTCGAGCTCGTCCGCAAGCTCGGCCTGCTCGCCGGCACGCTCTCGCCGGAGGCCGTGCAGAACGTGCAGGTCGTCGTCAGCGGTGAGCTCTCCGCCGAGAACGTCGACATCCTCGGGCTCGCGGCTCTGCGCGGCCTGTTCTCCGCCAGCAGCGACGAGGCCGTGACCTTCGTCAACGCTCCGCAGCTCGCCGAGCAGCGCGGCGTGAGCGTCGAGGTCGACAAGCACAGCGAGGCGCAGACGCACCGCAGCGCCGTCGAGGTGCGTGCCGTGGCCGCCGACGGCTCCGTCACCGCGGTCGCGGGTGCGCTGACCGGCCTGCAGCAGGTCGAGAAGATCGTCAACATCAACGGCCGCAGCTTCGACCTGCGCGCCGAGGGCCACAACATCATCGTGCACTACGAGGACCGTCCGGGCGTGCTCGGCATCCTTGGCACGATCCTCGGCAACGCGTCCATCGACATCCAGGCCGCTGCGCTGAGCCAGGACGTCGAGGGGTCGGGTGCCACCGTCATCCTGCGCGTGGACCGCGTGGTCGGCGACGCCGAGGTCGCCCAGATCGTCGAGAAGCTCGACGCCCGCGTCGCGCAGGTCGATCTGTCCTGATCCATCCCGTGCTTCACCCCCCGGTGGCCGCGACCGTCTGCACGGTCGCGGCCACCGTCGCACAAGGAAGTGAGTAGAGCCCATGAAGCTTGCGGTCATCCCCGGTGACGGCATCGGTATCGAGGTCACGGCCGAAGCACTGAAGGTGCTGCGGAAGCTCGTGCCCGACCTCGAGACCACCGAATACGACCTCGGTGCTCGCCGGTACAACGCCACCGGTGAACTCCTGCCGGAGGCGGACCTCGCCGCCATCCGCGAACACGACGCGATCCTGCTCGGCGCGATCGGCGACCCGTCGGTCACCCCCGGCATCCTGGAGCGTGGACTGCTGCTGAACATGCGGTTCGCTCTCGACCACCACGTGAACCTGCGTCCGTCGCGGCTGTACCCGGGAACGGCGTCGCCGCTCGCCGGTAACCCGGAGATGGATTTCGTCGTGGTTCGCGAAGGCACCGAAGGCCCGTACACCGGCAACGGTGGCGCTATCCGCGTCGGCACCCCGCACGAGATCGCCACCGAGGTGTCGATC
Source organism: Rhodococcus sp. CX (assembly GCF_015865005.1). Lineage (NCBI taxonomy): Bacteria > Bacillati > Actinomycetota > Actinomycetes > Mycobacteriales > Nocardiaceae > Rhodococcus > Rhodococcus sp. CX. Next base: position 9,404 of record NZ_JADZGH010000265.1, on the reverse strand, counting down.
AACACGTGGTTCGGCGCCGAGCGCGTCGTGCGCTACGCGTTCGAGCTGGCGCAGAGCCGCCGCAAGCACCTGACGCTCATCCACAAGACGAACGTGCTCTCCAACGCCGGGGCCATCTGGACCCGCGCGGTCGAGACGGTCGGCGCCGAGTACCCGGAGGTCGAGACGGCGTACTGCCACATCGACGCCGCGACGATCTACATGGTCACCGATCCCGGCCGGTTCGACGTCATCGTCACCGACAACCTGTTCGGCGACATCATCACCGACCTGGCCGGTGCGGTCACCGGTGGCATCGGCCTGGCCGCCAGCGGCAACATCGACGCCTCCGGCACCAACCCGTCGATGTTCGAACCGGTGCACGGCAGCGCCCCGGACATCGCCGGCAAGGGAATCGCAGACCCGACCGCGGCGATCCTGTCGGCGGCCCTGCTGCTGCGTCACCTCGGTCGTGAGGACGACGCGGCCCGCATCGAAGCGGCCGTCGAGGCGGATCTCGCCGCACGCGGCACCGGCCCCATCGTGACCGGCGAGGTCGGCGATCGGATCGCGGCAGCGCTCTGAGACAGCGTTTTCCGGCAGTGCTCGGAGAAAGGGTCCCTCCGGCGGGCGGCCGGCGGAGGGACCCTTGTTCGTTCCGTGGGAACGGCGGCTATTCGTCCCGCGGGACGAGGGGCACGGCCGCGAGCGGTGCGATCGCTGCGATCGCGAAGGCGATCGGGAATCCCACGGCGCCGATCAACGCTCCGAAGGCGGGACCGACAGCCGCGCCGGTGACGAACTGCCCGGTGTTCTGGATGCCCAGTGCACGACCACCCCAGAACGGCCCGCCCAGCTCGGCGACCGCGGTGAACGCCAGTCCGTTCGGTGCAACGGTCGTCACCGACGCCACCAGCAGCATCACGACCGCGGTGGGGGAGGCGAACCAGGCGGTGGCGGCCAGCGCCGCCATCGATACGACGACGGAGATCGAAACGATCCGCAGCGGTCCCATCCGGCTGCCGGTCCGGTCCGACCACACGCCCACGATCACACGACCGATCGCGCCGAGGAATTGGGACGCGGTGATAACCAGTCCGGCGCTCGTCTCGGTCCAGTCCAGGTCGGTGACCAGCCACACGAGTGCAAAGGTCCACACCATCTGCTGGGGGACCACCAGCAGGATCGACGTGCCGTGGATGCGCGCCAGTGTCCGCGAGCCGCGATATGGATTGTCCAGCAAGCCGTTGTCGGCTGCGGTGTCCCGATCCGGCCGCGGCGGGTCGATGATTCCGACCGCGCACGCGATCGCTCCCACGCCGCACATGATCGCGGGAAATGCCAGCGCCCAACCGATTCCGTGATCGCGGGCGAGTGGGGGCATCATCATGGCGGCCAACGCGATTCCGAGCGGAACGGACATCTGCCGGATGCCCATCGCCAGACCCCGCTGTGCCTGCGGGAACCAGCCGACGACGACGCGCCCGCTGGCGGCGTTGGCGCTGGCCGCGCCCGCTCCCGCGGCCGCGAGCAGAACCGCCAGTGCGCCAGGGGCTGTGGTCGTCGCGGCGGCAGCCGTCGCCGCGGAGGCGATGCCGAGACCCGCGGCGAGGGCGTTCCGCTCACCGAAGCGATCGGCGATCGCCCCCCATGCGACGAGTGTGAGTACCCCTCCGAGAATCGGTGCGCCGGCCAGGGTTCCGGCCTGCGCGAGGTCCAGGCCGTGCTCGGTGTGGAGGGTGGGGATGAGGAAGGCCGTGCCGTTGACGACGGTGGCCTGCACGGTCTGTGCCAGCACTCCCAGGGCCAGGATCAGCCACCGTTTCCGGCCGATGTCGGCGACAACTTCCATCGTGTCTCACTATCTGGGAACATATCTCGAAGTATGAAACAATGAACAAACGGTACACCCGGATCGACGGGGGCGCCGGGTGAGCGTGGGCGCACCGATAGACTGCGCGTCATGCGCCTTGGTCGAATTGCCAGCCCCGACGGTGTCGCCTTCGTCAGCATCGAAGGCGAATCCGATTCCGCGATCGCGAAAGAGATTGCCGAGCACCCTTTCGGGACGCCCACGTTCACCGGCCGTAGCTGGCCGCTCGCCGACGTCCGCCTGCTCGCGCCGATCCTCGCGAGCAAGGTCGTCGCCGTCGGACGCAACTATGCCGCGCACGCCGCGGAATTCGGCAACGAGGTGCCCGAGGAGCCGGTGATCTTCCTCAAGCCGAACACCTCGATCATCGGCCCCGGCGCCCCGATCGTCATCCCACGCAACACCTCGCTCGTGCACCACGAGGCGGAACTCGCCGTCGTCATCGGCCGGCCGTGCAAGGACGTGCCCGCCGCGAAGGCGCTCGACGTCGTGCTCGGATACACCATCGCCAACGACGTGTCCGCCCGCGACCACCAGAAGCAGGACGGCCAGTGGGCACGCGCCAAGGGGCACGACACGTTCTGCCCGCTCGGTCCGTGGATCGAGACGAACCTCGACGCCTCCGACCTCGAGATCTCCGCCGAGGTCGACGGGCGGGAGCGTCAGCGCAGCCGAACCTCGTTGCTGATCCACGACATTCCGAAGCTCATCGAGTGGGTTTCCGCCGTGATGACGCTGCTCCCGGGTGACGTCATCCTCACCGGAACCCCCGAGGGTGTCGGCCCCATCGAGCCGGGCAACACCGTGTCGGTGACGATCGAGAAGATCGGTACCCTCACCAATCCGGTCGTCGCGAAGGGCGAGTGACCACCGCACTTCGCTTCTGCCGCCGCGGCGGGGAGGACTAGCCTGGTAGGGACTTTTCATCCCTCTACCAGAGTGAGCCATGACCAGCAGCGAAGTACGCGTTCGATTCTGCCCGTCCCCGACCGGAACCCCGCACGTGGGCCTGGTGCGCACCGCCCTGTTCAACTGGGCGTTCGCGCGCCACCACGGCGGCACCTTCGTGTTCCGCATCGAAGACACCGACGCAGCCCGCGACACCGAGGAGTCGTACCAGGCGATCCTCGACGCCCTGCGCTGGCTCGGCCTCCAGTGGGACGAGGGACCGGAGGTCGGCGGGCCGTACGAGCCGTACCGGCAGTCCCAGCGACGGGATCTGCACCTCGACATCGTCGCCAAGCTCGTCGAGGCCGGTGAGGCCTACGAGTCGTTCTCGACTCCCGAGGAGGTCGAGGAGCGGCACAAGGCTGCCGGCCGCGACCCCAAGCTCGGCTACGACAACTTCGATCGCGACCTGACGCCCGAGCAGCGGCAGGCCTACCTCGACGAGGGACGCAAGCCGGTGGTGCGGTTGCGCATGCCGGACCACGACCTCACGTGGAACGACCTCGTGCGCGGTGAAACCACGTTCAAGGCGGGTGTGGTCCCGGACTTCGCGCTGACCCGCGGCAACGGCATCCCGCTGTACACGCTCGTCAACCCCGTCGACGACGCGCTGATGCGCATCACCCACGTGCTGCGCGGCGAGGACCTGCTCTCGTCGACGCCGCGGCAGCTCGCTCTGTACGAGGCGCTGCAGCGGATCGGTGTGGCCGATTTCACGCCGGAGTTCGGGCATCTGCCGTTCGTGATGGGACAGGGCAACAAGAAGCTGTCCAAGCGTGACCCCGAGTCGAACCTGTTCCTGCACCGCGACCGCGGGTTCATCCCCGAGGGTCTGCTGAACTACCTCGCCCTGCTCGGCTGGGGCCTGGCCGAGGACCGCGACGTGTTCTCGCTCGACGAGATGGTCGCCGCGTTCGACATCTCGAAGGTCAACTCGAACCCCGCTCGCTTCGACCAGAAGAAGGCCGACGCGATCAACGCCGAGCACATCCGCCTGCTCGAGCCCGCGGACTTCGCGGCGCGGTTGAAGGCATTCCTGATCGAGCACGGCCACATCACGGCCGACGTCGACGACGCGCGGTTCTCCGCGGCCGCCGAACTCGTCCAGACCCGCATCGTCGTGTTGTCCGACGCCTGGAACCTGCTGAAGTTCCTGTTCGTCCCGGAGTCGGGGTTCACGGTGGACGAGGCGTCCGCCGCCAAGAATCTCGGTGCGGACGCCGCGCCCGTACTCGACGCGACCATCGCCGCGCTCGACGGTGTGGGGGAGTGGACGACCGCCAACCTCGAGGAAGCGCTCAAGGCCGCTCTCATCGAGGAGCTGGGCCTCAAGCCGCGTAAGGCGTTCGCTCCGGTGCGTGTCGCCGTCTCCGGATCGCACATCAGCCCGCCGCTGTACGAGTCGATGGAACTGCTCGGCCGGGACGTGACCCTGGCGCGCCTGCGCTCCGCCCGCGCGGGCATCGCCTGACCATCTCGCCGGTCCCGGCTCGGCCCGCCACCCTCCACCCGGAAGGTGGCGGGCCGAGTCGTCTGCGGGGGATCGTTCCGCACGGCTCCGAGGGGCAATTCATGCTCTTGACCAGGCGATTTGTAGTTCGTGGTGGGGTTGGTGCTAATCTTTCTCTCGGTTCGGAACGGAGGCCACAGACGCCCGCAGGGCAGGCCGAAGGAACAAACCAATGGGGTATGGTGTAATTGGCAACACAGCTGATTCTGGTTCAGCCATTCTAGGTTCGAGTCCTGGTACCCCAGCTGAGATGCGGTGGTTTGCCCACAGCGTCTCGGCCAGCTAAGCTGGCTGAGCTTCCTCCGGGAAGCAACCAGAGAAGAAGTTCTCAGGCCCCCGTCGTCTAGCGGCCTAGGACGCCGCCCTCTCACGGCGGTAGCGTGGGTTCGAATCCCATCGGGGGTACCATGAACTGCCCATCGATCCCCGGATCGATGGGTGTTCTTCTCTGAAGAAATGAAGATGGTCCAGGCCCCCGTCGTCTAGCGGCCTAGGACGCCGCCCTCTCACGGCGGTAGCGTGGGTTCGAATCCCATCGGGGGTACAGCGAAGGCCCTCCGAGCATTGCTCGGAGGGCCTTCCTCGTTGTCGGTACCGGCTATCCGCTCTTGCGCCGGAACTCGCGGTGATGATCGGCGGTCGCATGCGGACCGTGCGCCTTCGAATCCGCGTCGAGATGGGCGGTGCCCCGGCCCGCGCGGCTGTTCTTGCGCTCGAGCGCCGCCCGGAATTGCTCCTTGATCCGGTCCTTGGACGTGTCGCTCATGACATCTCCCTCCGGTCGGCCGGTCTGGACGCGAACGAATCTATCGCGGCGCGGGAGCCCTGTCGCCCGATTTTCGAGTGCCTACAGGTACCGGGCCGTCGTGCCACCGATGGGCATCGCCGGCATGCCGAGCTTGCGGTGATCCCACGAGCGGACACGGTCCGGCACCACACGCACCGCGACGCGCTTGTGCATCATCCGCTCGACGGCGGGCAGCATCTCGTCGGTGTACGGACCGGTGTAGCGCTCCCAGACGTTGCGGCACACCGCGAAGAGGGTGTCGTGGTCGTCGGTGATCTCGGCGCGGCCTTCGATCGACACGCCCCGCAACTGGTCGTAGGTGTCGCCCGCCTCGACGAGCACGGTGATGCGGTTGTCGCGCCGCAGGTTCACCGTCTTCTGGGACTTGGCCTTGGTTTCGAACCAGATCTCACCGTCGATCAGCGCGTACCACATCGCGATGAGATGCGGTGTGCCCGACGGCCCGAGCGTCGCCATGTTGGCGACACGGCTGCGGTCGAGGAAGTCCTGGACTTCGTCGTCCGTCATGGTGATCTGTGCGCGTTGTTTTATGCCCATGGGACAGCACTGTGTCATGCGTCATGCCCGGCTGTCACCACCGGTGCGGCGGGGGAATCCTTCAGAGCCGCTTGTGGAGTGCTTCCGCGGCGGCGAGGAGATCGGACGCCCAGCGGGCGCCGGGCTTGCGGCCCATGCGGTCGATGGGGCCGGACACGGAGACCGCCGCGACGACCGTCCCGGACGTGTCGCGCACGGGTGCAGCCACCGAGGCGACGCCCGGTTCGCGTTCGGCGGCGCTCTGCGCCCACCCGCGGCGACGTACCTCCGCGAGGACGCGTTCACCGAACGCCGCGTCCGGCAGGATCGCCCTCTGGGTGGCGGCATCCGCCCATGCGAGCAGAACTTTCGCGCCCGACCCGGCGGTCATCGGCAGCCGAGCGCCGACGAGGACGGTGTCGCGCAGGCCCGTCGGGGGCTCGAGGGCGGCGACGCACACGCGCTGGGTGCCCTCCCTCCGGTACAGCTGCACGCTCTCCCCGGTGATCTCGCGGAGCCGGGGCAGGATGAGGGAGGCGGCCTCCACGAGCGGATCGCCGGCCCCGGCGGACAGTTCGGCCAGGCCCGGTCCGGGACGCCACTGGCCGTCGCTGTCCCGGGTGAGCAACCGGTGGATCTCGAGGCCCACGGCCAGCCGGTGCGCGGTCGCGCGCGGCAGGCCCGTGCGGGAGCACAGTTCGTTGAGGTTGCACGGCTGCTCGGCCACCGCGTGCAGCACGGACATCGCTTTGTCCAACACTCCGATGCCGCTATGCTGTCTCATAGGTCGATACCTCCGTCTCGCATACTGGGAAGCATAACCCATGTACCGACGGGCGGGGACGGCACCATACGCGGCCCGGTCACAGCCCCGAGAACCGGCAACCGCGTTCGTCACGTACGACAGGTGGAGAAGATGGCTGGAAAAACTCTGGCGGAGAAGGTGTGGGATCAGCACGTTGTCGTGCGCGGTGAGGGAGAGGGCTCGGCGCGGCAGCCGGATCTGATCTACATCGACCTGCATCTCGTGCACGAGGTCACGAGTCCTCAGGCGTTCGACGGCCTGCGGCTCGCCGGACGCCGGCTGCGGCGTCCCGATCTCACGATCGCGACCGAGGACCACAACGTCCCGACCGTCGACATCGACAAGCCCATCGCCGATCCGGTCTCGCGCACCCAGGTCGAGACGCTGCGCCGCAACTGTGAGGAATTCGGCGTCCGGCTGTACCCGATGGGCGACATCGATCAGGGCATCGTGCACGTCGTCGGCCCGCAGCTCGGTCTGACCCAGCCGGGCATGACGGTGGTGTGCGGCGACAGCCACACCTCCACCCACGGCGCATTCGGTGCCCTGGCAATGGGTATCGGCACGAGCGAGGTCGAGCACGTGATGGCGACGCAGACGCTGTCGCTGCGCCCGTTCAAGACGATGGCGATCACCGTCGACGGCGAACTGCCCGAGGGCGTCACGGGCAAGGACCTGATCCTCGCCGTCATCGCGAAGATCGGCACCGGCGGCGGTCAGGGCTATGTCCTCGAATACCGCGGCGAGGCGATCCGCAAGCTGTCCATGGAAGCGCGGATGACGATCTGCAACATGTCGATCGAGGCGGGCGCCCGCGCCGGAATGATCGCGCCCGACGAGGTCACCTACGAGTACCTGAAGGGCCGTCCGCACGCCCCGCAGGGCACGGACTGGGACGCGGCGGTCGCCGCGTGGGATGCGTTGCGTACCGACGAGGACGCCGTTTTCGACGCCGAGGTCCACATCGACGGTGCGTCGCTGACCCCGTTCGTCACGTGGGGGACCAACCCGGGCCAGGGTGCCCCGCTCGGTGCGAACGTGCCGGTGCCCGAGGAGATCGCCGACGAGACCGAGCGCCTGGCCGCCGAGAAGGCGCTGCGCTACATGGATCTCGAACCCGGCATGCCGCTGCGTGAGATCGCCGTCGACACCGTCTTCGTCGGTTCGTGCACCAACGGCCGCATCGAGGACCTGCGCGCCGTCGCCGATGTTCTCAAGGGACGCAAGGTCGCCGACCGGGTGCGGATGCTCGTCGTGCCCGGTTCGATGCGGGTGCGCGCCCAGGCCGAGGCCGAGGGCCTCGGCGAGATCTTCACTGCGGCGGGCGCCGAATGGCGTCAGGCCGGGTGCTCGATGTGCCTGGGTATGAACCCGGATCAGCTCGCGCCGGGCGAACGTTCGGCGTCGACGTCGAACCGCAACTTCGAAGGACGCCAGGGCAAGGGCGGCCGCACCCACCTCGTGTCGCCGGCGGTCGCGGCGGCGACCGCGGTGCGCGGCAAGCTCTCCGCCCCGGCGGATCTGGACTAGGTCAAGGGACCGAAGGAGAATTCTCGATGGAAGCCTTTACTACTCACAAGGGCATCGGTGTTCCGCTGCGCCGCTCGAACGTCGACACCGACCAGATCATCCCGGCGGTGTACCTGAAGCGCGTCACCCGTAGCGGATTCGAGGACGGCCTGTTCGCCGGCTGGCGCACCGATCCGTCGTTCGTGCTCAACACCCCGCCGTTCGACCGCGGCTCGGTTCTCGTGGCGGGCCCCGACTTCGGCACCGGGTCGTCGCGCGAGCACGCCGTGTGGGCTTTGTCCGATTACGGATTCCGCGTCGTGATCTCGTCGCGCTTCGCCGACATCTTCCGCGGCAACGCCGGAAAGGCGGGCCTGCTCGCCGCTCAGGTCGAGCAGGCCGACGTCGAACTGCTGTGGAAGCTCATCGAACAGCAGCCCGGCCTCGAGCTCGAAGTCGATCTCGAGAAGCGGACCGTGACGGCCGGAACCACTGTGGTGCAGTTCGCTATTGACGACTACACGCGGTGGCGTCTGCTCGAAGGTCTGGACGACATCGGACTGACATTGCGGCAGGTAGACGCGATTTCCGAGTACGAAAACGCAAGGCCGTCTTGGAAACCGACGACCCTCTCGA
>NZ_JADZGH010000265.1:0-605 GCF_015865005.1 Rhodococcus sp. CX | reverse complement strand
CCGCCGTTCTAGTTGCATGAGAATTGGCGTGGCACATAGACTCTTGCCCGTTTGCGGGTCTACCGTGGACTACAAGTCGGTCTGACGGTGGACCGTAATGTGCGGAGGAAATCAATGAACAAGGCAGAGCTGATCGACGTTCTGACCGAGAAGCTCGGTTCGGACAGGCGTACGGCAACGGCAGCCGTCGAGCACATCGTCGATGCGATCGTGCGCGCCGTGCATGCCGGGAACAGCGTCACCATCACCGGTTTCGGTGTCTTCGAGCAGCGTCGCCGCGCCGCTCGTGTCGCTCGTAACCCGCGCACCGGTGAGACCGTCAAGGTCAAGCCGACGTCCGTGCCGGCGTTCCGGCCGGGCGCGCAGTTCAAGGCAGTCATCGCCGGTACCCAGAAGCTTCCCGCGTCCGGTCCCGCCGTCAAGCGCGGTGTGGCTGCTCCGGTGAAGAAGGCTGCCGCGAAGAAGACCGCCGCGAAGAAGACCACCGCCGCCAAGAAGACCACGGCGGCAGCGGCCAAGAAGACCACCGCCGCCAAGAAGACCACGGCGGCAGCGGCGAAGAAGACCACCGCGGCGAAGAAGGCTCCGGCCAAGACCACGGCGGC
>NZ_JADZGH010000053.1:2780-6382 GCF_015865005.1 Rhodococcus sp. CX | reverse complement strand
GGCGGGGTCGGACAGCACGGCGTTCGCTTCGCTGACCGCCTTGAAACGTTCCTCGGCGGCAGCGTCGCCCGGGTTGGCGTCGGGATGCAGATCCCGCGCCAGCTTCCGGTACGCCTTCTTGATGTCGTCCTGCGACGCGTCGGGGGAGACGCCCAGGTCCTTGTAGAAGTCCTTCTCGATCCACTCCCGCTGGCTCACCGGGCGCCTCCTCCTCTCGCAGTACTTGTTGTTTCTTACTCGGTGCCCGACTCCTCCGGCGGCGTTTGCGCCGGAGTGTCGGTCGGCTCGCCGTCGGCCACGGTCACCATCGCGTGCCGCAGCACACGGTCGCCGAGCCGGTACCCCTTGCGAAGGACCGCCCCGAGGACGGGATTGTTCCCGTCGCCTTCCATCTGAACCGCTTCGTGCAGATCCGGCTCGAACGGATCACCCTCCGCACCGAACGACTCGAGGCCGAGGCCGGTGAGAATGCCGACGAGCTTGTCGCTCAGGGCCTTCATCGGTCCGGTCTCGAGGTCGCCGTGCGCGCGGGCCCGATCCAGGTCGTCGACCAGGTCGAGGAACTGGCCGACCACCGACGCCTTGGCGCCTTCGATCGCAGCTACCTTCTCCCGCTCGATCCGACGCCGGTAGTTGGCGTACTCGGCCGTGACGCGCTGCAGATCCGCAGTGCGCTCGGCGAGTTCGGCCGTTTCCGGCGACGGTTCGGCGGTCAGTGCGGCTTCGTCTCCTGCGGCAGGAGCCGGCGACTCGGATTCCACTTCGACGACCTGCGCTTCGGCGTCTGCTTCGCGCACCTCGAAGGTCTCCGGGTCGATCCGTCGCTTGTCGGTGACGGTCACCGGTTCCTGCTCGCGCTTGTCGGCACTCACTTCTTGTCCGTATCGCTCGGTTCGTCGACGACCTCGGCGTCGACGACGTCGTCGGCACCGGCGGCCGCACCGTCACCGGCAGCGGCACCATCGGCACCCTGGGCCTCGTAGATCGCCTGGCCGAGGGCCTGCGACTCGGTCGCAAGCTTCTCGACTGCGGCCTTGACCGCGGCGATGTCGGAACCGGCGAGAGCGTCGTTGGCTTCCTTGATGGCAGCCTCGACCTTCGTCTTGACGTCGGCCGGCACCTTGTCCTCGTTGTCCTTGATGAACTTCTCGGTCTGGTGCACGAGCGACTCGGCCTGGTTGCGGACCTCGGCCTCCTCGCGACGCTTCCGGTCCTCCTCCGCGTGCGCCTCGGCGTCCTTGATCATGCGGTCGATCTCTTCCTTGGAGAGGCCGGAGCCTTCCTGGATCTTGATCGTGTTCTCCTTGCCGGTGCCCTTGTCGCGGGCGGTGACGTGCACGATGCCGTTGGCGTCGATGTCGAAGGTCACCTCGATCTGCGGGACACCGCGCGGAGCCGGGGCGATGCCGCCGAGCTCGAAGGAGCCGAGCAGCTTGTTGTGCGCGGCGATCTCGCGCTCGCCCTGGAAGACCTGGATCTGCACGGACGGCTGGTTGTCGTCGGCCGTGGTGAAGGTCTCGGACCGCTTGGTCGGGATGGTGGTGTTGCGCTCGATGAGCTTGGTCATCACGCCACCCTTGGTCTCGATGCCGAGGGACAGCGGGGTGACGTCGAGGAGCAGCACGTCCTTGACCTCGCCCTTGAGGACACCGGCCTGCAGGGCGGCGCCGACGGCGACGACCTCGTCCGGGTTCACGCCCTTGTTGGGCTCGCGGCCACCGGTCAGCTCGCGGACCAGGTCGGTGACGGCGGGCATACGGGTCGAGCCGCCGACGAGGACGACATGGTCGATGTCGCTGACCGAGATGCCTGCGTCCTTGATGACCTGCTGGAACGGAGCGCGGGTGCGTTCGAGGAGATCGCTGGTGATCTTCTGGAACTCGGCGCGGGTGAGCTGCTCGTCGAGGAACAGCGGGTTCTTGTCCGCGTCGACCGTGATGTAGGGCAGGTTGATGGAGGTGCTCTGCGAGCTGGACAGCTCGATCTTCGCCTTCTCCGCAGCCTCACGCAGACGCTGCAGGGCCATCTTGTCCTTGGTCAGGTCGATGCCGTTCTGCGCCTTGAACTTGTCGACGAGCCAATTGACGATGCGCTCGTCCCAGTCGTCGCCACCGAGGTGGTTGTCGCCGGAGGTCGCGCGGACCTCGACGACGCCGTCGCCGATCTCCAGGAGGGACACGTCGAACGTGCCGCCACCGAGGTCGAAGACGAGGATGGTCTGTTCCTTCTCGCCCTTGTCGAGGCCGTATGCGAGGGCCGCGGCGGTGGGCTCGTTGACGATGCGCAGGACGTTGAGACCGGCGATGGTGCCGGCTTCCTTGGTGGCCTGACGCTGTGCGTCGTTGAAGTACGCGGGGACGGTGATGACGGCGTCGGTGATGTCCTCACCGAGGTACGCCTCGGCGTCGCGCTTCAGCTTCATCAGGATGCGCGCGCTGATCTCCTGCGGCGTGTACTTCTTGTCGTCGATGGTGACGGTCCAGTCGGTGCCGATGTGGCGCTTGACGGAACGGATGGTGCGGTCGACGTTGGTGACCGCCTGGTTCTTGGCGGGCTGACCCACCAGAACTTCGCCGTTCTTCGCAAACGCGACGACCGACGGAGTGGTACGGGAGCCCTCGGAGTTCGCGACCACCACGGGCTCGCCGCCTTCCAGAACGGAAACGACCGAGTTGGTGGTTCCGAGGTCGATGCCGACCGCACGAGCCATAATTCTCCTCCAATGTCTCGCCGCGACACCTCGTTGCATCGCGGACCTTCATGCCCTAACCCTGAGCCTGTTCGACTCAAGTGAGCGAAGCCGACTCAAGCTTGCACCCGCACCGAGACTGGAGTCAAGCCCAAGTTGAGTCTGGCACGCTCAGGTTTGTCGATGGGTTTAACCGCAACCGTCACGTATTTGTTCCAGTGCGTGACGCGGATCACCCCTAGCCCCCGCCAGCCGCGCAACCGCCAGACAGCAGCGCGCGGCATGCATCGCGCCGCTGTCTCCCCCGTCGGCGGCTGCGGCGACGGAGTTATCCACAGGCGCCTATTCGATCCACAGATTTGGGCAATTCGCCATCGGAGCGTCCCGAATCACCGAGATCACGGCCACGCTGACCGGCATGACCGATCCGACACCGATCTACCGATCCGATCTTCTCGCCTCCGGCATCACCCCCGACGAACTGCGGCAGGCATTGCGCAGTGGCGCTCTCACTCCGGTCGCGCCCGGTGCGTACCTTCGCCGCTCCGAGGCCGACGCACTCGACGACGACGCCAAGCACCGTGTCCGAGCGCGATGCGTGCAGCACACGCTCGGCTGGGACGCGGTGCTCAGCCACGTCACCGCCGCACTGTTCCACGGAGCCGACCTGTGGAACCCCGACCTGTCCCGCATACACATCACCCGCGACCGGAGGTCTGGTGGACGACGGACGGACAACCTCCACGTCCATCCGGCGCCGATCGCGCGCGAGGAGATATTCGTCGTCGGCGCGGCCGCGGTCACCTCACCCGCGCGCACGATCGTCGACCTCGCCCGGTCTCTGACCGTCGACGAGGCGGTGATCGCCGGGGATTCGTTGCTGCGACGGTATCCGTCCGCTCTCGTGGGAATT
>NZ_JADZGH010000053.1:1235-2770 GCF_015865005.1 Rhodococcus sp. CX | reverse complement strand
CCGGCCGCGCTCGACGGTGCTGCCCTGCGCGCCGGGGTCGCGTCGGCGCGACGCGTCGTCGACTTTCTCGACGGACGCAGCGAAAGCGCCGGCGAATCCCTCGGCCGCCTCCGGCTCCGTTCGGCCGGAATCCCCGAACCGAGCCTGCAACGCGAGTTGTTCACACCCGACGGCACCTTCGTCGCCCGCGTCGACTTCTTCTGGGAAGAACTCGGCATCGTCGGCGAATTCGACGGTATGGGTAAGTACGGCGCCGGGGATCCTGCGTCGACGGCAGAGTCCGTCCGCCAGGAAAAGCTGCGCGAGGACGCAATTCGCGGCCTGGGATTCGAGGTCGTGCGGTGGACGTGGGCGGAGCTGTTCCGCTTCGACGTCGTCGCGGATCGCTTCGCGCGAGCCGTCGAGCGCGCCCGCCACCCGCACCCGCCGACGGCGAAGACACCGGCGCGATGCATGCCGCGCGCCGCAGTCCGCCCGGCACGCGGCTGAAACCCGTGCCCAGTGCGCAGCTGAAACCGGAACCTGGCGCGCGGGTGCATCAGACGCCGGCGAGCACACCTTCCGCACTGCGCACCGCGACCGATGCGGCCCGTGCGGTGAACGGGTCCAGCAGCGGGTGCTCGGCCCGCGCGCGCCACGCACGAACCGCCGCGACGCCCGCGGCACGGACCTGGGGGGCGGGGGCGTCGTCGGGCAATCCCAGTCGTTGCCGCGGCTCGATCCCGAAACCCCCGACGAGGCGCTGCAGCTCGAACAGCTCCTCGTCGTCGAGCGCGACGGGACGCGAGCGCAACCGGCCGAGCAGGCGAAGTTCGACGAACCCGTGTCCGTCGGCGAGTTCACGTTGCACCGACGCGAGCAGGTGCCGGTCGCCGTACGCACGCAGCACCCGCCCGAGCGACAGCAGCGCCGAATGGGTCTTGAGCTGATCGGCGCGCTGCCCGAACTGGACGTCGATCACCTGCCGCAGCTCGTCGAGCCCGCTGCGCGCGAGCAGTTCCGCGGCGAGCGTCGGGGAGTCACGGACCCCCAGCTGCACGAGCGCGACGGCCATCCGGATACCGAAGAGCCCGAACCGGTCCGCGAGCTGCGCGCGCAACTCGGGGTCGACGGGCAGTGGCATGTCCGGACGCGAGAAGCGGTCGACGGACAGCATCGCCGCCTGCAGATCGGCGGCCGGGACGCCGGCGAGCGCCTCGAATGCGGCGAATTCGCGTTGGCGCAGGGTTCGCGCACCGAGCGCGAGCAGGCCCGCGACCGGAACAACCGCCTGACACAGCGCGGTGCGTTCGAGTTCCCCGGCGAAGCGGGACGCGACGTCCTTCGCCGACATCATCGCGTCGGCGCGGCCGGCACCGATCTCGTCGGCTCGGGAGACGACACCGATCACCCCGAGCGGCCCGGACTCCCCTCCGACGTGGCGGCCGATGCGGTCGAGGAACTGCACGTCGGCGGCACCGAGGGTGCGCATCAGGTAGACGACGGCGTCGGCGCCGGACGCCGCGTCGTCCGGGGTGAGCAGGTCCAGCGTGCGG
>NZ_JADZGH010000053.1:0-1225 GCF_015865005.1 Rhodococcus sp. CX | reverse complement strand
GCGCCCGCGCGGGCCACTCGACGTCGATTCCGTCGATGCGGTCGGCGGTCAGATCCCCCAGGTCGAACGTGAGCCGGCCGTCCCGGCGCTGGAGCGGCACCGGCCGCGACCGGTCTCCGTCGTACCGGGCGGTCACCGAGGGCGTGGCCCCGTTGCGGTACCAGGTGACCACGCGGGTGCACTCGGTCGCGTCGGTGGGGGCGATGTCCTGGCCGACCAGGGCGTTGAGGAGGGTGGACTTTCCCGCCTTGAGGGAGCCTGCCAGTGCCACCCGCAGCGGTTGCGCCAGCCGCGCTTCGCATTCTGCCAGTTGCGATGCGACCCGCGGGTCCCGGCCGTAGACCGCCCGTGCCTCGGCGATCAAATACGCGGCTGCGCCCGGTACTGCACTCATGCTTGCGCTCCCGCCAGTTCGCGTGCCCGATCCCTCAGGGCGACAAGTGTCTTCAGGGTTTCCTCGAGTTCGGTGATGCGTTGCTGCCGCTGTTGTTGTTCCACCGTCGCGGCCTCCTGCGCCGCCCGCAGCGACTCCGACACCGATCGCAGTGTCTGGTCAGCGAGTTCGGTGAAGTGGTCGCGCAGTTGCCGCTGGATCGACCGCAACCGATCCTTCGATTCCTTGCCGACCTGGAAGCCGACGTCGTCGGTGAATCGCCGGATCGCGGTCTTCGCGTCGAGGCGTCGTTTCGCGATGCGGGCCTGCTTGTCGTCGCGATATGCCTTGGTGCCGAGCACGACTCCGGCGCCGATCGACACCGGATTGATCAGTGCCATACCCATGAACGTGGTGACGAGGCCGAACATGAGGACGCCGCCGTAGGAGCCCTTCATTCCGACCAGCATCTTCTGGCCCGGTCCGATCCGTCCGGGGTCGAGATCCTCGAGAGGATCGACCGGCTCGAACAACGAATCCAGGTCGGCGAGATGCAGGTTCGGCAACCGGGTCGCCCCGTCGGCGGCGAACAGGTCGGCGACCGTCGCGGCGAGGGCGGTCGACCGTTCGTGCGCCCACACGAAGTTGTCTCCGACGGATTCCGCGACCTGTTCGGCGAGCCATTGCCCGAGCCGCGGCCACTCCTTTCCGGGGTCGCATTCGTCGACCGCGGCCTCGGCGAGGCGGGTGACGTGCCGCAACCGGTCCCGCAGATCGTGGTCGATGTCGGCGGCCAGATCGGTGATGCCGTCGGCGAGGGTCTGCTGCCAACGGGCCGCGCGGGCGCGCAGG
>NZ_JADZGH010000052.1:10511-18621 GCF_015865005.1 Rhodococcus sp. CX | reverse complement strand
GACCGCGGTGGCAACGCTGATGGGTCTCGTCATCGCCTTCATGTTCCTGGACATCGATTCGGATGTGGGGGTGCTCGCGCTGGCGCTCGCCCTGGTGATCTCGGTGCTCTACCCCGGCCGGACCCGCGAGGCGATCAAGGGCGTCGACTGGTCCACGATCCTTCTCGTCGGCGGCATCCTCACCTACGTCGGCGTCATGCAGCGGATGGGGACCGTCGAACTTCTCGGGCACGCCGCCGAATCGGTCGGGTCCCCGCTTCTGGCCGCGTTCGCCCTGTGCCTGGTCGCCGCGTTCGTCTCCGCATTCGCATCGACCACCGGCATTCTCGGCGCGCTCATCCCGTTGGCGATTCCGGTGATCGCGATCGGCGGGCTTCCGGGATTCGGGTTGATCATGGCGATCGCCATCTCCTCGAACCTGGTCGACAGCACGCCGTTCTCGTCGCCCGGCGCGACCTGCATCGCGAACGCCGAACCGAGCCAGCGTTCCAAGCTGACCAGAATGATGCTCGCCTGGGGCTTCGCGATGATCGTGATCGGCCCGGTCGTCACGGTCACCACGCTGGTGGTTCCCGGTATGTGACCGCCGGTTTGATCGGCACACCGAAAACGACACCCGCTCACGTCCTGGACGTGAGCGGGTGTCGTTTTCGTCGGCGGTCGGTCGGCAGTTCACGTGATGCCGACGAGGCGGTACGCCTCCCGGATCGAGTCGACCTTCCCCTTCCGGTCCGGGTCGCCACCGAAGTAGGTCAGGCCGACGTCGACGGTTGCCTGCAGCGCGTCGGTGAACGTCGCTCGCGGTGTCAGCCGGGCCATCGCCAGGTAGGTCAGGACCGCGACGTCCTCGACCGTGAACACGCGTGCCCCGTTCTTGGTCATCGTGAGCAGGTTGTGCACCGCCTTGTTGTGGATGCTGCTGTTGAAGTGGACCCAGCCCTGATCGTTGCGGTTGCTCGGCAACTCACCGGGACGCAACGCACGGAAGTTGTTCATGTGCGCGGGATGTCCGGTTCGGGTGGGGTCTTCGAAGTCGCGGAGCGGTCGGCCGTCCGGGCGGAGCCCGGCACCGATCTTCCAGTCCCACGTGCCCACGTCGTGGCGGTCCGGCGCGGTGTACCAATTGCCGATGACGACTCCCGCGACATCCGCGTACGACTCGTTGAGAGCCCCGGACTGGGTTGCGTACACGAGGTTCGAGGTCGACTCGATCACCCCGTGGGTGAGTTCGTGGCCGATGACGTCGAGGTACCGCGACAAGCTCACGAGCCGGCCGTTCCGGGAGATCTGCCCGTACCACATCCGGCGCTTCCACCAGAAGGCGTTCAGCAGCGTCGGCGGGGGTTCCATGCTTGCTGCGGTGGCGTTGACCAGCGAGATCAGATCCATGCCCTTGTCGTCGATGCCGTCGCGCTGCAGGACGACCTTGTAGAAGTCCTGAACCCGGGAGGCGTTGAGGTGCGCGGAGACGGCGGCCCGGTTGGTCGTGCCGAAGTCGCTCGTGGGGGCCTCGACGGGATTGCGCGGCACCGGTGGGTCGCTGTCGAGATCCGCGAACCGCAGGTCGTAGGTGTGGACCGCACGCAGCGGATCGGAGAGCCGGCAGGTGGTACCGCCCGGATCCACGAGCTGGCCGAGGAACGTCTGGTGGTCGTCGTTCTCGTCGACTCCGACGCACCGGGCCGGGGTCGGAAGCGCGGTCGCCACCGCGCTGTAGCAGAACAGGATCTCTCCGTCGTGGGCATCGACGAGGTAGTCGAAGGACGGCGGGACCGGGCGAGGGCCCATCCCGCGCACCTCGTCCGCGTCGCCGACGGCTTCGTCGCCGGTGGTGGCAGGCTCGGCCGGGACCTCGGTGAACAACCATGCCAGGTGCCACGACCCCGAGTCCTCGTCCTTGTAGAAGGTGAGGGTCGCGCCCACCCCGACGTCGGGAGGCAGATCATTGCCGGTGTACCGAGCGAGCCTCGCGAGCGCCTCCGCTCGATCGAGAGACTCGATCGGGTCGACACCGGTGACCTCGTCGAGCCGCGCGTTCACACTCACGAGTTCGCGTGATTCGGTCATTTCGACGACGGCCCCGGACCCGAAGACCGGGATGTTCCGTGACGTCTGGTGGAAGCGCACCTGCCGGGTTCCGGCCGCCCGCAGGTCCTGCTCACCGTCGAACACCAGACCCGGTACCCGTTCGGGCCGTCCGGGTTCCACCAGTGATTCGAGGGACGGGCGGTCGTCGCTCCGGAGCAGCTGATCCACGTAGAACCGGGCTGCCGCCTCGTTGCTGGTGAAGATCGGTGCGGGAGCGTCGAATTCCGGCGCGACGGCCCCGGCCGGGAACGACTCCGGCGACCGTGCGTTCTCGTCCGGGGACACCGCCGGGTCCTCGGCGACGTGGTAGTGGAGGAATTCCAGGGAAGTAGACATACGAAACACCCTCGGTTTCTTGCATGTTCGAGTCCGGCGACTGCCGCGTACGGCTCGCCGCGGTCGCGAGGTGCGGCCACGATCCGACGGTAGGGCGAGCGGCCGACCACCACACGAGTAGTCCGCTACCTCAAATCTGCGGCGCGGTCCCTGCCGGATGCACGTAACGGCCTGCAGTAGTCGGGTAGTCGACCGAAATCCCATTGCCTGTCACGACGTAGTGACCGACTGTCCGATCCGTGATCCCCAGCAACCATTCGATTCGCAAGCCTCCGCAATTCTCGCTCGCTGAAGCCAGTTGCCAGCTCAAATTCGAGCAGCGCAATCCAATTCGTCTTCAATTGCCCATCGACCACTGGACCGGCACATGGTGTTCCTCCGCCCTGCGGTCACCGCCGTCACCTGTCGCGATCCAGATTCAACTACACATTTCCCGCCTAATCGATGACACGTTGGCACGATAAGAGGATCATCCAAGTTGGACTGCACGGCAGGGGGCGTAGCGCCAGCCACGCAGACGGGCAGTCCGTGAATCTTCGTCACGGCAGTGCCTCGCACTGCCGTGACGAAGTTCGCCGACAACCAGATCACCGACGGGGAGCGTTCGATGTACAGCCCGGAAGACGAGGATCTCAGCAAGGGACCGAGCGTGGAGTGCCTCGAACAGGCACTGAACGAGATTCGCAAGAATTCGCGCCGAAACTCTCGACAGAAGAGGATACGCCGAATTCTGAAGAAGAAGACAAGAAGTGGAGAAACATACAAGATAGACGACTTGCTCAACCTCACAGCACAAGAGGCCGGAACAGAGACAAGCCAGCACGATGTGGCAATCGAACTCTGGGACCAGCTCCAAAAAGGGAACCTGAAGCTGTATCCGGAAGGCGTGAAATCCAACCGGACCGAATCGGGGAAAGCTCCTGAGAAGAAGCGCGGAAAGCCTGGCACACCTGCGCAGACGCGATACTCGAGACCGACAGACGTGGAATCCTACAACGGAATCCGACTTCCGAAGAAAATGCCCGACGGAAAAGATCGAGAAGGGCTCACCGACTACGACACAATACTGGATTCTTGGGCATTTCGCAGACTAGCAGGCGTAACCCAGATTACCACACCAGATCCCTCCGGGCACCTCATGCGCAATCGACTGACACACTCACTGAAAGTAGCGGAAGTGGGTAGGAGAATTGCGGAATCGCTGATTGCACGAGTAGGTCCAGCTCGCGCATGCGATGAATTCTCCCCGGGCGGAGGCCTTGATCCGGATATCGTGGCGGCTGCGGGACTCGCACATGACATCGGGCACCCCCCGTTCGGTCATGCGGGCGAAGAGGAGTTGGACCGACTGGCGCGCCTTATGGGCCTGGAAGGCTTCGAAGGAAACGCACAGACCCTGCGGGTATTGACTCGTCTCGAATTCCGATTCAACCGAACGGACGGGATGCGCCTCACGAACGCCACCCTCGCTGCAGTCATCAAGTATCCGTGGCTGAGACCAGCACTCGCGAACAGGAAGAACCACAAATGGAACAAATTCAACGCTTACACGAGCGATCGAAAATACCTTGAGGGCGCCCGGAGGGCGGTCGGAGTCGACGGAGAGACTCAGACGCTCGAAGCGTCGATCATGGATATCGCCGACGACATAACCTATGCATTGCATGACCTGGAGGACTTCTACACAGCCGGACGATTTCGCCGCAATCAGGCCGTAGCTGTACTGAAGGATTTCGTCTCCTGCACAACACCCCCCTCCAAATACCGGAACTGCGGCAAGACTGCACATACTCCGACAAGCAACGAGTACGAAAAACTCAGAGACTACGCCGAAAGCAAGCTCGAGGTCGTATATAGGGAGCACTACGGAAAGAAGTTTGACGAGAACGAATTTCAGAAATCCGTCAGCAAGGTCGAGAATCTCATAAGGTTCGGCATGCTTCGCCATTTCGATGGTTCCCGAGCCGCGTACACGATGGTTCGCACCGCTTTTGCCAGTCGGGTGAACTCATACATAGATGGTGTATATGTTCCGGATCCAGACGACAAATTGGGAACGGTAGCTCGGCTACGCACCGATCACTGGTGCGAGATTCAGGTTCTGAAATGGCTAACCAAGCAATATGTAATCGACAGGTCCGAGCTCGTCCTCACACAGACAGGACAGAAGAAGCTCATCGAGAAAGCCGTCCGGAATCTCCGAGCTTGGTGCCGGATGGCAACCGCCAGGGGATTACCGGTGACATTGCGCGAACTGATCGATCAAGAATTTCGGAGCCAAATCAATTCCGATCCAGGGCTCCAAAGGATCGAAGAGTCCGCGTTGAAGACCCACAAGGAAAACGGGCGAATCGACCTTCGGGGCGAAAACAAAGATGACGTATCAAAGCTTCTCGATGCGCTGAACAAAGCTCAGGCTCGAGCGATAATCGACTACATATCTTCACTGACCGACGCGCAACTGGTCTCACTGGCTGGCACTGTATCCGGCACAGGCGCCCCTTCGCCCCTCTACTACGAGTGAGGACAAGCGCTCGTCCACGAAATGCACGGGCTATTCAGCGCACCAAAGACTTTCGGCCGGGCCTGCGGTGCGCCCCGGGAGCAGTTCGGTCTCGAGCGTCTCGACCTGACCGATCCCGGAGTGCGACGGGGCTGCGAGCAGTAGTTCGCCGGTGCGGCGGCCCTTCTCCTTCTGCGGCTGACGCATGGTGGTCAGCCCCTCCCGCAGCGCCTCGTCGATGCCGTCGAAGCCGGTGATCGACAGGTGCCCGGGCACATCGAGCCCGGAGTTGTGCGCCCACGCGAGCGCACCCAGCGCGAGAACGTCGGTGGTGCACATGAGCGCGGTGATCCGCGGATCGGCCGTCATCGCTTGTGCGGCACCCGCTGCACCGTCGTCGGCGGTATGGGCGTACCGCTCGACGACGGTGAGTTCGGCGGGATCGAGTCCGGCGGCGGTCATCGCCTCCTGCACCCCGCGGATCCGTTCGTGCTGCACGTGGAAGCTCTCGGTGGCGAAACGCGAGGCGTCGGCGACACCGTCGTGGCGGTCGCGACCGAGCCGCATGGAGACGATGCCGATCCGCTGGTGTCCCAATCCGATGAGGTACTCGGCGAGGCGTCGCATCGAACCGCGGTCGTCGATGCCGACGAGCGGTGCGGTGGCGATGCCGCGCGGCTGATCGCACACCACGATCGGGAGGTGCCGTTCGAGGACGGCCGCCAGGTAGGGGTCGCCGTCGGGTACCGAGTAGACGACGAAACCGTCGACGGAGGATCGGTGCACGACCTGGGCGGCCTCTTCGTCGTCGCGGCCCGGGCCGGCCGGGACGAGGAGCAGACCCTGTCCGGCGGCCTCGCAGGCCTCGGACAGTCCGGACAGAAAGGTCATGGCGGCGGGGTCGCGGAACGAGTAGCTCAGCGCTTCGGTGAGCAGGACACCGACGGTCCCGGCCTTGCGGGTGCGCAGCGACCGCGCCATCGGGTCGGGCCCGGGATATCCGCGCCGCTTGGCGACCTCGAGGACGCGTTCGCGCAGTTCCGCGGACAGCTGATCGGGCCGGTTGTACGCGTTGGAAACCGTGGTCCGCGAGATCTTCAGCTCGGCCGCGATCGAGGCCAGAGTGGCCTGGCGACGAGGCTGACGGGACCTGGGCATGCACGGACCGTAGCTGTGTGTTGCCCGTCACGGCCACCCGGGTCCGGTCAAAAGTCCCGATCCGGTCCGCTAAAGTAGAACGGTAACGGTTTCCAATAACGTTAGGGTTGCCTCCCGCGGACACGCCCGACGTCGAATCCAGGAGAAGGATCAGTGCGACTGTCCCCCCGCACGCGTGCCGCCACCGCCGCCGCAGCCCTCGCCTGCGCCACCGCACTGAGCCTGACCGCGTGCGGCTCGACCGGCGACACGGATTCGAACGAGATCAAGGTCGTCGCATCGACGAACGTGTGGGGTTCGGTCGCACAGGCCGTCGCGGGCGACCGCATCGAGGTCCGGTCCCTGATCACGGAGCCGTCCGCAGACCCCATTCCTACGAGGCCAGCCCGACCGACGCGGCGGCGATCAGCGACGCGTCGCTCGTCGTCTACAACGGCGGCGGCTACGACCAGTTCGTCGACGACGTCCTCGAGGCCACGAACACCGGTGCGGCGACCGTCGACGCCTTCGCCCTGTTCGAGTCCGGCGAGAACAGCGACCTGCACGACGGGCACGCGCACGGAGCGGAGACAACCGGTGGGAACACCGCGGCGACCGGTGACGACGAAGCGCACGACGAGGGCCACGAAGACGAAGGCCACGAAGCCGAGGGCCACCGAGAGGACAGCCACGCCACCGAGAGCCACAGCGAGGACGGCCACGAGGGCCACGACCACGGCGGCGTGAACGAGCACGTCTGGTACGACCTCGCGACCGCCGACGCCGTCGCCCACTCCGTCGCCGACCGCCTCGCGGAACTCGATCCCGAAGGGGCGGACGTCTATCGCGCCAACGCCGAGGCGTTCCACACCCGGTTGCACGAGGTCTCCGACGGCATCGCGGCCGTCGCGGCCGAGCACACGCAGGCACCGATCGCGCAGACCGAACCGATCGCGCACTACCTGGTCCTCGCGGCGACGCTGAACGATCTCACCCCGACCGACTTCACCAACGCCGTCGAGAACGGCACCGATCCCTCCCCCGCGTCCATCGCCGCCACCCGCCAGCTGCTGCTGGACAAGCAGGTCCGGGCTCTGATCTACAACCCGCAGACCGAGGACAAGGTCAGCCTCGAGATGCGCAAGGCCGCGGAACAGGCCGGCATCCCGGTCGTGGAGGTGTTCGAGACGCTGCCCGAGGGCGTCGACTACGTCCAGTGGCAGACCGGCACCGTCGAGAAGCTGGCCGCCGCACTCGGCACCCCGGCCTGATCCGCCCGCTCGAGAAACACGGAATCCGGTGAGCACACACAACCCCGACCGTTCCCCCTCCGTAGAACCCGCCGTAAAACTGAGTAACGCGCGGCTGGCGTTCGGCGAACGCACGCTGTGGGAGAACCTCGATCTGACCGTCCAACCCGGCGAGTTCGTCGCGGTACTCGGACCCAACGGTGCCGGGAAGTCGTCGCTGCTCAAGGTCCTGCTCGGCCAGCTTCCACTCAGCGCGGGCACCGCCACCATCGCCGGTACCCCGGCGAGGACCGGGAACTCGCACGTCGGGTACGTGCCGCAGCAGAAGTCGCTCGACGAAGGTGTGCCGCTCCGCGGCCGCGACCTCGTCGGCCTCGGTGTCGACGGGCACCGGTGGGGTACGGGGGTGCGTTTCTGGAAGACGCGGCGCACCGCGGTGGACGCCGCGATCGCCCAGGTCGGGGCCGAGTCCTACGCGAACGCCCCGATCGGTTCGCTGTCCGGCGGAGAGCAGCAGCGGCTGCGCATCGCGCAGGCACTCGTCGGCGACCCGCGTGTCCTGCTGTGCGACGAACCGCTGCTCAGCCTCGATCTGGCCAACCAGCACCTGGTGTCGGCCCTCATCGACCGGCGTCGCCGCGACCACGACACCGCGGTGCTGTTCGTCACCCACGAGATCAACCCGATCCTGCCGCTCGTCGATCGCGTCCTCTACCTGGTCGACGGCCAGTTCCGCATCGGCACCCCCGCCGAGGTCATGACCTCCGAGGTGCTGTCGGAGCTGTACCGCACCGAC
>NZ_JADZGH010000052.1:0-10501 GCF_015865005.1 Rhodococcus sp. CX | reverse complement strand
GTCGAGTTGCTGCAGTACGACTTCGTGCAGCAGGCGCTGCTCGCCGGTGCGATCCTCGGTCTGCTCGCGGGCATCATCGGCCCGCTGATCGTGAGCCGGCAGATGGCGTTCTCGGTGCACGGCACGTCCGAACTGTCGCTGACGGGCGCCGCCGCGGCGCTGCTCATCGGCGTCTCGGTCGGGATCGGCGCGGTCTTCGGCGCCGTCGTCGCGGCGATCCTGTTCGGCATCCTCGGCACCCGCGCCCGCGAACGCGACTCGGTGATCGGCGTGGTCATGGCCTTCGGGCTGGGCCTGGCCGTGCTGCTGCTGTGGGCCTACGACGGCCGCACCGGCGCCGCGTTCTCCCTGCTCACCGGCCAGATCGTCGCGCCCGGCGGCACCGGGATCGCGGTGCTGGCCGTCTGCGCCGTGGTCGTCGTCGGCACGCTGCTCTTCATCTACCGGCCGTTGCTGTTCGCGAGCACCGACCCCGAGGTCGCCGCCGCGCGCGGTGTCCCGGTCCGGGCTCTGTCGATCGTGTTCGCGGTGCTGGTCGGCATCACCGCCGCGCTCGGGGTGCAGATCGTCGGCGCGCTGCTGGTGATGGCCCTGCTCATCACGCCCGCGGCGGCGGCCGCGCGGATCGCGAGCAGCCCGCTCGCCGCAACGGCCCTGGCGGTGGTGTTCGCGGAACTCGCCGCGGTCGGCGGCATCCTGCTGGCGCTCGCACCGGGCGTGCCCGTCTCGAGCTTCATCACCGCGATCGCCTTCGTCATCTACCTGGTGTGCCGGTTCGTCGGGTCGGCCCGGCAGCGGCGGGGCGCGGGCCGAGCGGTCGCCGCACACTGAGGTCGGGCCCGCCTGATCGGAGTCGATACGCTCCTTTCATGGCGACGGAGGACACGGCAGACAAGCAGAACCCCGGGACCGGGCGGTGGGAATTCTGGATCGACCGTGGGGGCACCTTCACCGACGTCGTCGGCCGGCGACCCGACGGCACGCTGGTCACCCACAAACTGCTGTCGGAGAATCCGTCCCGCTACCGTGATGCGGCCGTGGCGGGTATCCGCGTGCTGCTCGGCGTGCCCGAGGACGCACCCGTCGGCGCCGATCTCGTCGAGCAGGTCCGCATGGGCACCACCGTCGCGACGAACGCACTGCTCGAACGCAAGGGTGTGCGCACGGCGCTGGTGATCACCGCCGGCTTCCGCGACGCCCTGCGCATCGGCTACCAGAACCGGCCGCGCATCTTCGACCGCAACATCGTGCTGCCCGAACTGCTGTACGAGCGGGTGATCGAGGTGGACGAACGGGTCCGCGCCGACGGGACCGTGCTGCGGGCCCCCGACCTCGACACGCTCGAACCGGAATTGCGCGCCGCACACGCGGACGGCATCGACTCGGTCGCGGTCGTCTGCATGCACAGCCACCTGTATCCCGAGCACGAACGCGCGGTCGGGGAACTCGCCGAGAAGATCGGCTTCGGCCAGATCTCGCTGTCCGCGGTCGCCAGCCCCTTGATGAAGGTGGTGCCGCGAGGGGACACCGCTGTCGTCGACGCCTACCTGTCCCCGGTGCTGCGCAACTACGTCGACCGTGTCGCCGAGCAACTGCCCGGGGTGCGGCTGATGTTCATGCAGTCCAACGGCGGCCTGACCGAGGCGCAGCACTTCCGCGGCAAGGACGCCATCCTGTCCGGGCCGGCCGGCGGCATCGTGGGCATGACCCGCATGTCGGAGATCGCCGGGTTCGGGAAGGTCGTCGGCTTCGATATGGGCGGCACGTCCACCGACGTGTCGCACTATGCCGGTGAGTACGAGCGGGTGTTCGACACCGTCGTCGCGGGTGTGCGGCTGCGCGCACCGATGATGGACATCCACACCGTCGCCGCCGGCGGCGGGTCGATTCTGCACTTCGACGGCAGCCGCTACCGGGTCGGTCCCGATTCGGCGGGTGCCGATCCCGGTCCGGCGTCCTACCGGAACGGCGGGCCGCTGACGGTCACCGACGCCAACGTGATGCTGGGTCGCGTCCAGCCCGAGCACTTCCCGCACGTGTTCGGTCCGGGCGGCGACCAGCCCCTCGACAGCGACACGGTGCGTGCCCGATTCACCGACCTCGCCGCGGAGATCCGCACCGCCACCGGCGACGACCGTTCCCCGGAGCAGGTCGCCGAGGGCTTCCTGCAGATCGCGGTCTCGAACATGGCGAACGCGGTCAAGAAGATCTCGGTGCAGAAGGGGCACGACGTCACCGAGTATGCGCTGACCACCTTCGGCGGGGCGGGCGGCCAGCACGCCTGCGCGGTCGCCGATGTGCTCGGCATCCGCACGGTGCTGGTGCCGCCGCTCGCCGGTGTGCTCTCCGCTCTCGGAATGGGCCTGGCCGACACCGCCGCGATGCGCGAGCAGTCCGTCGTCGTCGAACTGTCCGACGAGGCGATGCCCCGGCTGCACGCTGTCGCCGGCGAGCTGGAGGCCGACGCCCGTGCGGAGCTGCGGGACGAGGACATCCCCGACGACCGGATCGTGGTGAGCCGATCCGCGCATCTGCGGTACGACGGGACCGACACGTCGGTGCCGGTACCGCTGGCCGACCCGGCGACGATGACCTCGGAGTTCGAGGCGATACACCGGCGCACGTATTCGTTCCTCATGGACCGGCCGCTGATCATCGACGCGGTCGCGATCGAGGCCACCGGGTTGACCCGCCGTCCCGATCTGACCGGTCTCGGCAGTGCCGACGCCCGCGGCGAGCAGCCTCCCGCCCGGGTGAGGATGTTCGTCGACGGTGCGTGGCGCGAAGTGCCGTTGTACCGGCGCGAGCATCTGACACCCGGCACCGAGGTCGCCGGCCCCGCGATCGTCGCCGAGGACCTGTCCACCACCGTCGTCGAGAACGGCTGGCGGGCAACGCTGTCCGATCACGGCCATCTGGTACTCGAACGGCTCGAGGCTCTCGCCGGCGCGGACGTCGGCACCGAGGCCGACCCGGTGCTGCTGGAAATCTTCAACAACCTGTTCATGTCGATCGCCGAACAGATGGGCACCACCCTCGAATCCACCGCTCAGTCCGTCAACATCAAAGAGCGACTGGACTTCTCGTGCGCGCTGTTCGATCCGGACGGCAATCTCATCGCGAACGCCCCGCACATCCCGGTGCATCTCGGGTCCATGGGCACCAGCGTCCAGGAGGTCGTGCGGCGCCGAGCGGGTTCGATGAAGCCGGGCGATGTGTACGCCGTCAACGATCCGTACCACGGCGGCACCCACCTGCCGGACGTCACGGTCATCACCCCGGTGTTCGATGCCGACGGCGACACCATCCTGTTCCACGTCGCATCGCGCGGGCACCACGCCGAGATCGGCGGCCTGACACCGGGTTCGATGCCGGCGGGCAGCCGCGACATCCGTGAGGAGGGCGTGCTGTTCGACAACTGGCTGCTCGTCGAGAACGGCAACTTCCGCACCGACGAGACGCGGGAACTCCTCACCTCCGGGCCGTATCCGTCGCGCAATCCCGACACGAACCTCGCGGATCTGCGCGCCCAGGTCGCCGCGAACGCGCGTGGCGTCACCGAGGTCGGCCGGATGATCGAGCACTTCGGACTCGACGTCGTGCAGGCCTACATGCGGCACGTGCAGGACAACGCCGAGGAGGAGGTGCGCCGCGTCGTCGACCGGCTCGAGGACGGGCACTACCGGTACGAGACGGATTCGGGTGCGGTGATCGAGGTCCGCGTCACCGTCGACCGCGAATCACGTTCGGCGACGATCGATTTCACCGGAACCTCCGCCCAGCTGCCGACGAACTTCAACGCGCCGACGGCGGTGGCGCGTGCCGCGGTGCTGTACGTGTTCCGGACACTCGTCGCGGACGACATCCCACTCAACGACGGATGCCTGCGCCCGCTGCACATCGTCATCCCGGAGGGGTCGATGCTCGCGCCCGAGTACCCGGCCGCGGTGGTCGCGGGGAACGTCGAGACCTCACAGGCCGTGACCGGCGCGCTCTACGCGGCGCTGCGGGTGCAGGCCGAGGGCGCCGGCACGATGAACAACGTCACCTTCGGCAACGCGCGGCACCAGTACTACGAGACGCTCGGCTCGGGATCCGGCGCGGGCGACGGCTTCGACGGCACTTCGGTGGTCCAGACGCACATGACGAACTCGCGGCTCACCGACCCGGAGGTCTTCGAATGGCGGCTGCCGGTGCTGCTCGAGGAGTACTCGATCCGTGCGGGCAGCGGCGGTCGCGGTCGCCGGCACGGCGGTGACGGCGGCACCCGGCGGATCCGGTTCCTCGAGCCGATGACCGTCAGCACCCTGTCCGGGCACCGGCGTGTTCCGCCCTACGGCATGGCCGGCGGCGAGCCGGGGTCGCTCGGCGCGAACCGGATCGAACGCGCCGACGGCTCGGTGACCGAGATGGCCGGGTGCGATTCGGTGGACGTCGGGCCGGGCGACGTCCTGGTCGTCGAAACACCGGGCGGAGGGGGGTACGGCCGGCCCTGACGAAACCCCGGGCACCGGACGGCCCGGTGCGCGAGAATCTCGGTATGGCTTGGCTCGAGATCGTTCGCAGCGGAGCTCTGACCACGATCCAGGATCGTGGACGCGCCGGGGACGCCGAGGCCGGGATCTCCGAATCCGGTGCGGCGGACCTCACCTCGCACGACGCAGCGAACCGCCTCGTCGGCAACGACCCGGCTGCCGCAACCCTCGAGGTGACCGTCGGCGGGCTCGAGATCCGCAGTATCGGGCCGACGATCGTCGCGGTCACCGGCGCCCGGGTCGCGGTCGCGGTGAACGGCCGGCCAAAGGGCGACTACGCGATGCTGCGCCTGAACGACGGTGATGTCCTCACACTCGGCGCCCCGTCGGAGGGATTACGCACGTATGTGGGGGTGCGCGGCGGCATCGACGTGCCGGAGGTGCTCGGCAGCCGCGCCACCGACACGCTGTCCGGGGTCGGCCCGGCGCCCGTGCGCGCCGGGGACCGCCTGCTCGTGGGGGGACTCGCCGCGGAGCTGCCGACGGAAGTGCAGATTCCGCCGCCCGCCGAGACGCCCGAACCGGCCGTGCTGCGGGTCCGTCGCGGACCCCAGGAACACTGGTTCACACCCGGAGCGGTCGAAGCACTGACCCGGGAGATCTGGTCGGTCACACCGGAACTCGATCGCCGCGGAATCCGCCTGCACGGACCGGGGCCCCTGCACCGGGCCGGTCGGGACAGGTTCGCCGGCGAGCCGACGGTCGCGGGAGCGATCCAGGTTCCCCGGGACGGGCATCCCATCCTGCTGCTCGCGGACCATCCCGCCGTCGGCGACTATCCGGTGATCGCTGTCGTCGTGCCCGAGGACGTGCACATCGCGGCGCAACTGCGGCCGGGACACCACATCCGGTTCCATCGCGCACGGTGACGGGGCGAACCCCTCACCGTCGCCGTGTCACTTGCGGCGCTGACGCGCGATGTCGGCGAGGACGACGCCCGCCGCGACCGACGCATTGAGCGACTCGACGTCGCCGGCCATCGGGATCGACAGGATCGAATCGCACGTCTCGCGGACGAGGCGCGACAGGCCCTTGCCCTCGGAACCGACGACGACCACGACCGGATCGGTGCCGTCGAAGTCGTCGAGGCTCGTGTCGCCACCCGCGTCGAGACCCACGACCCGCACACCCTGGGACTGCCAGTCCTTGAGGGTCCGCGTCAGGTTCGTGGCCCGCGCGACGGGAAGCCGCGCCGCGGCACCGGCGCTGGTACGCCACGCGACGGCCGTCACCGACGCGCTGCGGCGCTGCGGGATGACCACGCCGTGCCCACCGAATGCGGCGACCGAGCGGATGACGGCACCGAGGTTGCGCGGGTCGGAGATGTTGTCGAGCGCCACCAGCAGCGGCCGCTCGTGGTTGTCGCGGGCAGCCGCGATCAGATCGTCCGGGTGCGCATACCGGTACGGCGGCACCTGGAGACCGATGCCCTGGTGCATGCCGTTCGCGGTGAGCCGGTCGAGCTCGCTGCGCTGCACCTCGAGGATCGAGATCCCCGTCTCGGCGGCGCGCTGGACGGCTTCCTTGAGCCGCTCGTCGGACTCGGCGCCGATCGCGACGTACAGCGCGGTCGCGGGCACACCGGCCCGCAGGCACTCGACGACCGGGTTACGGCCGAGCACCATTTCCGGACCGTCCTCGGCCTTCCGGCCGGCCGGTCGGCGACCTCCGCCACCGCCGCGCTGGTCGGCGTTCTTCGCGGCGGCACGCGCACGCCGGGCAGCGGGATGGTACGGCCGGTCCTCGGCCTTCGGGGTCGCGCCGCGACCCTCGAGACCACGGCGTCGCTGACCGCCGGAGCCGACGACCTGCCCCTTCTTGCTTCCGCCCTTGCGGACTGCTCCGCGGCGCTGAGAATTGCCAGCCATCACTGCCCTGCTTTCAAGGACCACTCGGGTCCGTTCGGCGTATCGGTCACTTCGATGCCCGCCTTCGCCATCCGGTCGCGCACTTCGTCGGCGACCGCCCAGTTCTTCTCCGCGCGCGCGATCTGACGCCGCTCGAGTTCGGCGGCGACGAGCACATCGAGCGCAGCGAGCGCCGCGGATTCGTCGCGGGACTGCTCCAGCCAGTGCGGATCGAGCGGGTCGAGACCGAGGACGCCGAGCATCGCGCGGACCTGGCCCGCGATGTGCACGGCGGCGTCGAGGTCGCCCGCGTCGAGCGCCTTGTTGCCCTCGCTGCGCCGGCCGTGGATCTCGGCGAGCGCCTTCGGCACACCCAGGTCGTCGTCGAGGGCTGCGGCGAACGCCTCGGTCCAGGTCCCGAGAGGGACGTCGCCCGCGCGGTCGCGGGTCTTGAGCACGAACGATTCGAGGCCCCGGTAGGCGGCGGCCGCCTCCTGCAGTGCCGCATCGGAGTACTCGAGCATCGAACGGTAGTGAGCACTGCCCAGGTAGTACCGCAGTTCCTGCGGACGGACGTGCTCGAGCACGTTCGGGATCGACAGCACGTTGCCGAGCGACTTGGACATCTTCTCGCCGCCCATGGTGACCCAGCCGTTGTGCAGCCAGTACCGCGCGAAACCGTCGCCCGCGGCCTTGGCCTGCGCGATCTCGTTCTCGTGGTGCGGGAACACCAGGTCCATGCCGCCGCAGTGGATGTCGAAGGTCCCGCCCAGGTAGTAGCCGGCCATCGCCGAGCACTCGAGGTGCCAGCCCGGCCGTCCGCGACCCCACGGGGTCGGCCAGGACGGTTCACCGGGCTTCTCGGCCTTCCACATCGTGAAGTCGCGGGGGTCGCGCTTGCCCTGGCCCGCGCTCTCGCCCTGGTGGACGTCTTCGAGCTTGTGCCCGGACAGGGATCCGTACTCCGGGTAGCTGAGCACGTCGAAGTAGACGTTGCCGTCGGCCGCGTAGGCGTGGCCCGCGTCGATGAGCCGCTGCATCAGTTCGACCATCTGGGTGATGTGGCCGGTCGCGCGGGGCTCCACGGACGGCGGCAGCACTCCGAGGGCGTCGTAGGCGCGGTTGAAGGCGCGCTCGTACGTCGACTTCCACTCCCACCACGGGCGGCCCGCCTCGGCGGCCTTCCGGAGGATCTTGTCGTCGATATCTGTGACATTTCTCACAAAAGCGACGTCCAGGCCTTGCGCGGACAGCCACCGACGCAGTACGTCGAACGCGACGCCACTGCGCACATGACCGATATGGGGTTCGCCCTGCACGGTGGCGCCACACAGGTACACCGAGGCATGGCCGGGGACCAGCGGGACGAAATCCCGCACGGCCCGCGTTTCGGTGTCGTAAAGGCGCAAGGTCACGACCAGCGATCCTACCGTTCCGTCTCGAGGGGCAGGACCAGAGCAGTCGCGATCGCCGCCACACCCTCGCCGCGGCCGGTGAGGCCGAGCCCGTCGGTGGTGGTCGCCGAGACCGATACCGGGGCGCCGAGCACGTCGGACAGGACCCTCTGCGCGTCGTCGCGACGCGGCCCGATCTTCGGGCGATTCCCGATGACCTGGACCGCGGCGTTCCCGATCGTGAAACCGTTCGCGTCGAGCAGTCGCCGGACCTCGGCGAGCATCGACGCACCGCTCGCCCCGGCCATCTCCGGCCGATCCGTGCCGAACACGGAACCGAGATCGCCGAGACCCGCGGCGGAGAGCAACGCATCGCACAGCGCGTGAGCTGCGACATCACCGTCCGAATGGCCCGAGCACCCGTCGACACCCTCGAACAGCAGCCCCGCCATCCAGCACGGTTTCCCTGCCTCGACAGGATGGACGTCGGATCCGATACCGACTCGCACGGTGCTAACGCTCCTGTTCTCGTTCGGCCGATTCCCGGGCTCCGGTCTCCGACTCGAGCAGCGCTCGGGCCAGGACCAGGTCCAACGGCGTCGTTATCTTGAAGGCCAGAGGGTCGCCGGCGACGGTGTGCACCCGCTCACCGAGCCGTTCGACGAGGCCCGCGTCGTCGGTGGCGTCACCGGCGTCGTCGTTCGCCCGGCGCAGCAACGCGATGTCGAATCCCTGAGGGGTCTGCACCGCACGCAGGGTGGACCGGTCCGGTGTGCCGGTGACCCACCCGTCGGTGTCGATGCTCTTGACGGTGTCGGCGACCGGCAGGACCGGAATCACCGCGTCCTTGCCCTCGCGCAGTTCCCCCGCGACCCGCACGCACAGGTCCGGCGGGGTCAGGGCCCGCGCCGCGTCGTGCACGAGCACGAATCGGGCGTCGCCCGCGGCGTCGAGGCCGGCCCGCACCGAGTCGGCGCGCTCCGCGCCACCGGCGACCACCGTGATGCGTCCGTCCGGGACGGCCCCGACGAGCTCGTCGACGGGTGTCCCGGCCAGTTCGGCGGGCACGACGATCACGACGCGGTCGACCGCGCCGGAGTCGATCATGGTGTGCACCGCACGGTCGAGCATCGTGCGGCCTCCGAGTTCGACGAACGCCTTGGGAAGCGATTCCCCCAGACGTACGCCGCGGCCGGCCGCCGGAATGATTCCGACGACCGGCCCGCTGCGATCGTTCAACTGCTGTTTTTCGATGTTCGCTGCTGCCACGCCTCAGGACGCGGCGGCGAGCACCTCGTCGAGCAGCGTCTCCGCCTTGACGTCGTCCGTTCCCTCGGCGAGCGCGAGCTCACCGACGAGGATCTGCCGAGCCTTGGCGAGCATCCGCTTCTCACCTGCGGAAAGTCCGCGATCCTGCTCACGACGCCACAGGTCGCGCACAACTTCCGCGACCTTGTTCACGTCGCCGGATGCGAGCTTCTCGAGGTTGGCCTTGTATCGGCGCGACCAGTTGGTCGGCTCTTCGGTGTGTGGTGCGCGCAGAACCTGGAAAACCTTGTCGAGGCCTTCTTGCCCGACGACGTCGCGAACACCGACGTATTCCGCGTTTTCAGCAGGTACCCGTACGGTCAGGTCGCCCTGCGCGACTTTCAGAACCAGATATTCCTTCTGCTCACCCTTGATGGTGCGTGTTTCGATTGCTTCGATCAGCGCCGCACCGTGATGGGGGTATACGACGGTGTCTCCGACCTTGAAAATCATGTGTCCCGTGCCCCTTTCGATTCTTCGAGTTTAACACGCGACCACATTCGCCCCTCATCAACGGCGCAGGTCAGGGGCACCGACGCGTGCGCGTAGGGCTTGACATGCAACCGGTTCCGTGCATCTCGTGACTTCCGACACAGGCCGTCCAATATCATGATTCGCAGGGCGCGCGTACGCGTCGCCGTGCAGTCGGTGTGCCGCCGGAACGGCCCCGGGGAAGACTGCGCCGCCGGCAACTACTACTCTGCCTAGTGGATTGCGAGCCTTACTCGAGTGGAGGACAACCCGTGACTGCTCTGAACGCGCCGACTCGCCGAGTCGCGACTGCTCTCGCCCTGGCCGCCGGGGCAGCGCTCACTCTGTCCGCTTGCGGCGCCGGCCAGATCAGCCAGACCGCCACCCAGGTCGCGGCCATCAACGGCAACAGCGGCAACGTCGGCCAGATCGCACTGCGCAATGTGCACGTGATCTACCCCGATTCCGAGGAGTACTCCCTCGAGCCCGGCGGCAAGGCCGCCCTCGGCTTCAGCATCGTCAACCTCGATCCGTACACCCCGGACAAGCTGACCGGCATCTCCACCGATTTCGCGGCCGCCGCGACCGGTGTCGGCGACCTCGAGATTCCGCCGGGACGCTCCGTCGTCGCAGGTCTTCCGCCTGCCCAGGCCGCCGAGGCCGAGGGACTCGTCGTCGACGAGTCGCCGAAGCCGGCCGGTGACGAGGAGGAGCCCGACACCGCGGTGCCCGTCGCCGTCGAGCTGACCGGCCTGAAGGAGGGCGTCCGCCCCGGCCTGACCATCCCGGTCACCTTCACGTTCGCCGAGGCCGGCGACGTGACCGTCAGCGTTCCCGTCGACGCGGGCCCGAAGCTGGAGCGGCACGAGTCCGACAAGTCTCCGGTGGTCGGCGAGAGCCACTGACCCGATCTCACGAGGGCGGGGCCGGACGAGCATTGCTCGTC
>NZ_JADZGH010000051.1:0-3006 GCF_015865005.1 Rhodococcus sp. CX | reverse complement strand
TCGAGATAGGCGGAGACGATCGCCGTCCAGCTGTCCTCGAGCGGGATCTCCCGTTCGGTGGCGCCCTTGCCGAGCACCCGCAGCACCGGGGCCTCGCGGCCGCCGAGGATGCTCGCCAGGTCCAGCCGGATCAGTTCCTCCGAGCGGATGCCGGTGAGCAGCAGCGTCGCGATGAGCGCCAGGTCGCGGCCCGGCCAGTCCCGTGGCCCGGTCTCGGGGCGCTGTGCCTGCACGGTGAGCGTGTCCACCAGCTGACCGATCGCGGCCGGTTTGAACGCCTTCGGGGTGTGCTGCGGCCGTTTGGGCTGGGCGATCGACGCCATCGGGTTGCCCTCCGAAACCCCTTCGGAGACCAGGAAGTTGCAGAAGCTGTTCCACACCGACCAGGCGCGGCGCACCGACGCCGGTTGCCGTTCCCGGGCGAACGCGGCGAACGCCGAGCGCAGCGACCGGATCGTCACGTCCTGCACGGTCAGCGCGTCGGGATGGACCTGCCGGGTGGCGGCGAGCTGCTCGCACACCGCCCGCAGATCCAGCCGGTAGGCCTTGACGGTGTGCGCCGACCGTTTCGCCGTCTGCAGGGTCTCGAGGTAGGCCGAGATCCACTCCAGCAGGCCCGGTTCGTCCCCGCTCGCCATCGTGCGCCCTTTCCGCCGGCTCGTGTCGTACATGTGTGCGAGCACAGTCTGACATCGGGGTCGGACAGGGCTGTGCTCGGACAGGGCGGTGCGCGTGCCGCGGAGACGCGCGCGGGTGGGGGAGAATCGGCGGATGCGGTCGCGCACGAAGATTATGGACGCCACGCTCGGGCTCATCGCCGACGTCGGCTTCGAAGGTGTCACGATCGCCGGGGCGGCGCAGGCCGCGGGGGTGTCCCGGCAGACCGTGTATTCGATCTTCGGGAGCCGGGAAGAGCTTGTCTCCCAGGCGATCAGCGGGCAGCTGCTCGAGGCGTACGCGGAGATGACCGCGCGGCTCGAGCGGATCGAGGACCCGGGGGAGTACGTCGTGGAAACCATCGTGCTCGGCCGCACGCTGGTGCGGGAGCATCCGGTGCTGGCGGTGTTGCTGCGCGGCGACGGCGACAACCCGGTGTTCGATCCGGGCATGGTCGATCGCGCCAAACCGATCGGGCGGCAGCTGCTGGCGCCGATGGTGCGCCGGTACCCGGAGCTGGAACCGCACGCCGACGACATCGTCGTGATGTCGCTGCTGCTGGGCCTGTCGGTGCTGATGTTCGCGGGCGACAGCATGGAATCCGACGACGAGCTGCGGGCGTTCCTGCGGCGCTGGCTGCAGCCGGCGATGCCGCCCGTCGGCAAGCCCACCCGCGATTCTTGACACTTCGGCCGCGGAGTGTCTAGTTTTGCATCCGTCCGGGCCTGCTCCGTGCCGAAAACCGATGGGGGAACGACTTGTCCGCATTCACGCGTCGCTCCTTCCTGGCCGGCGCCGTCGCCGCCGGCACGCTCCTGGCCGGCGCGTCCACCGCGCACGCCGCCCCCGGCATCGCCGCTCGCGTCAAGCGGGTCGCCGTCACCCGCGAAGAGCACCGCGTGATCGTCATCGGCTCCGGCTTCGGCGGCGGCGTCACCGCCCTGCGCCTGGCCCGGGCCGGGGTACCCGTCACCGTCCTCGAACGCGGCCGCCGCTGGCGCACCGGTCCCAACGCCACCACCTTCCCGCGCGTCGCCGACCCCGACAAGCGCATGCTGTGGCACAAGTCGTTCCCCGAGGTGTTCGGCCGGCGCCTGAGCGTCGAACCCTACGTCGGCCTCGTCGAAGCCGTCCCCGGCGACAACATGACCGCCCTGTGCGCCGCCGGCGTCGGCGGCGGCTCCCTCGTCTACCAGGGCATGTCCCTGCAACCGGACCGGGACGTGTTCGACGCGCACTTCCCGAACGAACTCGACTGGGACCTGATGAACCGCGTGCACTACCCGCGCGTGGCGAAGATGCTCGGCCTGGCCACCGCCCCCGACGAACTGGTCGCCACCGCCAACTACGCGGCCGCGCGCATCTTCGCCGACCGGGTCCGCGCCGCCGGCATGCCGCTCGACAAGATCCCCATGCCGATCGACTGGAACTTCGCGCTCGCCGAACTGCGCGGCGAGATGACCCCCGCCTACACCGACGGCGCCGGCGCGCTCGGCGTCAACAACGGCGGCAAGCACACCGTCGACGTCACCTACATCGCCGACGCCGAGGCCACCGGCCTGGCCACCGTGCAGGCCCTGCACGACGTCACCGACATCGAACGCGCCGCCGACGGCCGCTGGACCGTGTACGTCGACCGCACCGACGAATCCGGCACCGTCCTCGAGAACAAGATCCTCACCACCGACGCGCTGGTGCTCGCCGCGGGCAGCCTGAACACCACCCGGCTGCTCCTGCGCGCCGCCGCCAAGGGACAGATCACCGACCTGCCCGACGACCTCGGCCGCGGTTGGGGCACCAACGCCGACCGCATCTACATGTGGACCGACATGGCCGCGGACTTCGGGGCGGTCCAGGGCGGCCCGGTCGTCTACGGCAGCAGGAACTGGGACGATCCGCACCACGCCCACACCGTGGTCCAGGCGTCGCTGCCCTCGTTCGAGGTGAACACCCGCAGCACCGTCCTCGTCGGCTACGGCGTCAGCGACGGCCGCGGCGAATTCGTCTACGACGCCGGACGCGACGACGCCGTGCTGCGCTGGCCGCACGAGGGCGACGCCGGGATCCAGAACGGCCACATCGATCCCGCCGTCCGCCGCATCGCCGGCGCCGCCGCCGTCCTCGTCGACACCAACAAGGTCGTGCCGTCCACCTGGCATCCGCTCGGCGGCGCCAACATGGGCAGCGTCTGCGACCTCGACGGCCGCGTGCTCGGGCAGCGCGGCCTGTACGTGCTCGACGGGGCGCTGATGCCCGGCAACGCCGCCGCGTGCAACCCGTCGATGACCATCGCCGCCGTCGCCGAGCGGATGCCAGGTGGACGGCACGACCTTGTTGGTGTCGACGAGG
>NZ_JADZGH010000050.1:0-19491 GCF_015865005.1 Rhodococcus sp. CX | reverse complement strand
CGGACGCGGTGGCGTGGGTGGTCGCGATCGTCGCGTCGAGGGTCCGGCCGGCTGCGAGCCCGATGGTGGCGGCCCCGACGAACATCATCGAATAGGTCGCGATGAACGCGAAGGACGGCAGCGCATGATCTCCGACCGGAATGTCACGCACGATCCGGTCGGTGGCGTGCACCAGCACTTCGACGACGGCGAGATACGCGAACGGACGCCAGCTTCGCCATGCCGCGACCGCGGACAGCGCGGGCAGCCCGGGGACGAGGGTGAGCCACAGGTAGTCGTCGCCGGCGATGTGTCCACCGTTCCAGGCCGGCCACCACAGCACGGTTACCGCAACGAACAGCCACGCATTGGCTGCTGCGGTGCGGCGGAGACAGCGCACGTCCGGATGGAACGTCGCCGCGCCCATCGCCAGCGCGGAGCCGACGATCGCGGTCACGGCAAGCGGCGTCCACCATCCGGCGGTCACGGCGGCGGCGGTGGGCATGTAGCCGATTACGGGCACCAGGTAGAACAGGTAGCCGAGGACCACGAAGCGGACGAAGACCCGCACGAACCGGTCGCCTGCGGAACCACCCTCGTCGAACCGGACGCGCCGGCTCACAGCTCGTCGATGTCGATCAATCCGTCCTGCAAGGCCCGGGCGAGCAGCATGGCCTTCGTCGGGGCCGCTCTGCCGACCAGCGCGTATTTGTCCCGGATGCGGGCGATGTGGGTGCTCACCGTCGTCGGAGCGACGAACAGTCGTGCCGCCGCCTTCGACTTGGAGTCGCTCATCAACCATTCGCGCAGGATCTCCACTTCCCGTGCCGACAGCGTCGGCTTGACAATCGCCTGGTCCACAGGGCGTTCGAGCATGCTGGTCATGGGCAGGTCCTCCGTTGTCGAGCGATCTGCTGCGAAACTACGCAAACTGCGCATGCGTGCCGAGACGGATATTCCTCTGCCCAAGAAACCGGGGGCATCGTTACCTTTGCTTACAAAATGCCGTTCAGTAGACGCCCGGACCTTCACTCGCCGCCCGCGGACGTTCGGGAATCGGCAGCAATCCGTCCTCGACCGCGCGCTTGTACAGGTCCGTCTTCGTCGGCGCGGGCCGGCCTGCCTCCGCGTACTTCTGCCGGATGCGCTGCAGATAGTCGTTGACCGTCTGCGGCGCGAGCCCGGTCAGCCGAGCCACCCGATCGAGCTTCTCCCCGGACGCATACAGTTCGAGAACCTCCAGCTGGCGGGGGCTCAGGCCGACGTCCCCCAGGTCGGGGTCCCCGTCGATGGCCGCGGCCCAGTCCGTGCTCACGACCTGCCCACCCGACGCCGCCGTCCGGATCGCCTCGACCACCACGGCCGCCGGCGCGGATTTCCGCACCACCCCGAGAACACCCGCCCGCGCGGCGGACCGCACCAGGTACGGATTCTCCGCGCCGGTGAAGATCAGCGTCTCGATGCCCGCGGCCCGAAGCTGCTCGACATTGCTCTTCGGTGACGATCCGTCCTCGAGCCGGAGATCGAGGATCGCGAGATCCAGACGGACATTGCGGGCGAGCAACTCCTGCACGGTCGGTGCGGCACACACCAGTTCCAGGTCCGGTTCGGCAGCGAGCATCGCGCCCAGACCGAGCACCACCGACTCGTGGTCCTCGACAACACCGATTGCGCGGACGGACGTCCCGGAATCCTCGGCCAACTTCGCCCCTCCCGAACACCCGACACAGATTCGAGAACGTTAGCAGGGGAATGAGACACGTGGCGTCAGGCGCGACGCACGTCGGCGGGCTCGATGTCCTCGCGCAGCCCCCGCCAGATCGGGTGCCGCAGCCGGCCGCCGTCGGTCCACGACTGGAAACGCACCTCCCCCACCAGTCGCGGGGTCACCCACACGGCGCCGCGCGCGTCGGCGGTGGGAATGGCCTCCACGAACGGCGAGGTGCGCCGCCGCAACCGGTCGAGGGACGCGGTCAGCGTGGTGAGGGTGCGGTCGTCGAACCCGGAGCCGACGCGCCCGACGAACACGAGGTCGTCGCCCTCGTACACCCCGAGCAGCAGCGCACCGAAGGTGTCCGACCGGGCACCCTGACCGGGCCGGTATCCGCCGACGACGACCTCCTGGGTGAGCCAGTTCTTCGCCTTGATCCACGCGGTGCCGCGCTTGCCCGGCAGATACACCGAGTCGCGCCGCTTGGCGATCACCCCTTCCCAACCGCGGTCGAGGCTCTCCTCGAGGGCCTCGGTTCCGCCGCCCGGCAACGTCTCCGGCACCTCCAGTCCGGGCGCGGCCGCACCCAGCAGTTCGAGCACCCGCCTGCGGTCGCTGTACGTCTTGCGGAGCAGGGAGACTCCGTCGAGATAGAGGATGTCGAACACGAGGAAGGTGGGCCGGCCACCGGACTGCAGCAGCGGAAAACTCGACACACCGTGCGGGTCGAAGGTGACGATCTCGCCGTCGAGGACCGCGTCGTGACCGTCGAGGATCTGTGCGAGAACCCCGAGCGACGGATAGTCCGCGGTGATGTCACGACCCGACCGGGAACGGATGCGCAGTCCGCCGTCGTGGACCTCGACGATGGCGCGGATGCCGTCCCATTTGCCTTCGAACGCCCAGTCCCGTTCCTCGAGGCCGCTCACGTCGCCGAGGGTCGCGAGCATCGGCGCGAGGTCGCGAGGGAACGGCCCGGACGGCGACGGCGTCTGATCCTTCATCAGGTGCGCGAGCCACTGGGTACCTTCGGTGCGGATCAGGGCATAGCGACCCTGCACGCGACGGCCCTGCAACTGCACGATGACCTCGTCGTCCCGCCACTTCTCCGCCACATAGGTGCCGGTGTCCCACACCGTCATCGTGCCGGCGCCGTACTCGCCCTTCGGGATGGTGCCGTGGAACGTGAGGTATTCGAGCGGGTGGTCCTCGGTGCGGACCGCCAGGTGGTTGCGGCCGGTTTCGTCGGGCAGGTTCTTCGGCACCGCCCACGACGCCAGCACGCCGTCGCGTTCGAGCCGCAGGTCGTAGTGCAGCCGCCGGGCATTGTGCTCCTGGATCACGAACCGGTCGCCGGGACCACCGGCGGCAACCGTGTCCGGCACCGGTTCGGGCGTGCGTGACGCGTCGCGTTTGCCGCGGTACTCGGCCAGCGCGTCCGCCCGATCCTGGCCGGGCAGCGGCGGATCCAGCCCCTCGAGCAGATCACCGTCGGCCTCGACACGGGCGAGCACCTCGTCGAACCGCAGCTGCGACAGACCGGGGTCCTCGAGCTCCTCCCAGGTGCGCGGCGCCGCGACCCAGGGCTCGTCGCGACCGCGCAGCGAATACGGCGCGACCGTCGTCTTGGCGGCGTTGTTCTGGCTCCAGTCGACGAAGACCCGGCCTCCCCGAGCGGCTTTCGCCATCGTCGCGGTCACCAGGTCGGGGTGCAGCTTCTCGAGATTCGTCGCGACGGTCCGCGCGACGGTCGACGCCCCGTCCGACTGCAGCGGCCGATCCAAGGGGACGTAGAGGTGAATTCCCTTGCTGCCGCTGGTCACCGGATACGCCGTCCATCCCAGTTCGGCGACCGTGTCGCGCACGAGGCGCGCCACCTGCGCACAGTCCGCCAGCCCGACACCCTGGCCGGGATCGAGGTCGAACACGATGCGCGTCGCGGCGCCTCGCGTGTTACCGGCGAAACGCCACTGCGGGACATGCAGTTCCAGCGCACCCTGCTGCCCGAGCCACGCGAGGGAGGCCACCGAATCGAACAGTGGATAGGTGACGGTGCGCTGCTTGTGGTGCAGCGTCCGGCGGTCGAGCCAACCGGGGGCGTGCGCCGCCAGATTCTTCTCGAAGAACGACTGGTCGTCCACGCCGTTCGGCCAGCGCTTGCGGGTGCCGGCACGACCGGCGACGTGGGGCAGCATCGCGTCGGCGATCGCCACGTAGTAGTCGATCACCTCACCCTTGGTGGTACCGGTGCGGGGGTAGAGCACCTTGTCGAGGTTGGTCAGCTTCAGGCGACGGTCCCCGAACGTGCGGGTCGGCATCACCTCATTGTGCCAATCGTTCGCGTTGATCTTGCTGGATCGGGACGGGGAAGGCAGTATTGCCCGCGTGTTGTCCCCGCTGCGACGCCTGCGCGCTGCGGCGGTGATCATTGCCGTCGCGGCGATTCCGGCCGCCTGCACCGCATCGCCGGAACCGGATCCGGTCCCCGCCACCGCCACGTCGCTCGCACCGGCGACGACCCGGATCCCACCCACCGACGCGATCGACGACTGCGGACCCGGCTCCCGCACCACCCACACCGACGGGGTACTCACCCTCGCCACCGACGATCCCGCCTACGCTCCGTGGTTCGTCGACGACGATCCCGCCAACGGCCGGGGGTACGAAGGTGCGGTCGCCGCCGCGGTCGCGGAAAGACTCGGCTACACCCCCGAGCAGGTCCGCATCGAGCGGGTCGGCTTCAACGAGATGATCGCGCCCGGGGACAAGTCCTTCGACGCGGCGCTCGGACAGGTCACGATCGTCGACACCCGCCGCGACGCGGTGGACCTGTCGTCCCCGTACTACGCGGTCGGGCAGGCGATCGTGGCGCGACAGGGCAGCCCCGCGGCAGCCGCCACCTCGCTGGCGGACCTGTCCGGGATGAAACTGGGTGCGCAACAGGGTTCGACGAGCCTGCTCGCCATCACCGACACCATCCACGCCGACGCCGAACCCGTGGCCTTCGAGACCACCGACGACGCCAAGTCCGCCCTCGCGGCCGGGACGGTCGACGGAATCGTGGTGGATCTTCCGACGGGGTTCCAGATCACCGAGCAGATTTCCGGCACGGTGGTCGTCGGTCAGTTCCCGCGGCCCAACGAGGTCACCGAGTTCTTCGGAATGGTGCTCGAGAAGGACAGCCCGCTCACGCCGTGTGTGTCGGCCGCGATCGACAGCCTCTACGCGGACGGGACGCTCGACGAGTTCGCGACGCAGTGGCTCGCCGGAACCGGCGGAGCGCCCGTCCTCGAATAGTCGTCAGCCGTAGAGTTCCGCGAATTTCCGCAACGACGCCTCGAGATCGCCGCGCAGAGTGCGCGCGACACCCGACCCGATCGGCCCGAACAGCGGAGCCCCGCCGAGGTCGATGTTCAGCGACAGGTCCGACCCGCCGGCGGTTCCGGTGACGGTGAGCAGCAGCCGAAACTTCGTTCCGCCCTTGCCGTTTCCGCGCAGCACCAGATGGTGCGGGGCATCGATCTCCTCGACCTTCCACGCGACCCGGTTACGCAGTCCCTTGACGGACACCACGGATTCGGCGGTCGTGCCCACCGTCAGCTCCTCGGGCAGCTCGCTGCGCCAGCCGTCGTGGATGGTGAGCCACTCGTCGAATCGGTGCAGGTCCGACGCGGTGGCCCAGGTTCGTTCCGGATCGAGCGGGACGCGGGTGGTGACCTCGAGTTTCGCCATGTGCGGAAGCGTAGACACCGATCCGGCCGCCTCGCCAGCCCGCTTCGCGGATCACCGTTTCGTGTCGGCCCGTGGCATTACGCTGCGAGCACGCGACCGGCCGACGATCGACGCGCCGAGTACGAATTCGCTCACGCTGCAGTCCGAGCGGATTCCGACACGGCGAGTGCATTCGGGGCCGGCCGGAGATACAGCAGTGGGCCCGCTCGGCATCCCGCGAGAAATTCCGCCGAGCGGCTCGAACTCGCTCTCCGCTTCGCACGTTTCGCGCCGCCCATCGGTGCATCCCGGCGGATCCACGGCCTTCGACTGGTCGCCACGGACGTCGATTGGGCCACGGGACGAGGACCCGAGATCCACGGACCCGGTGAAGCACTGCTGATGGCGATGACCGGTCGTTCCGGCGTCGCCGACGAACTCGACGGTCCCGGAGTGGCGACACTGCGTTCCCGGATCGAACCCCGAATCTGACACCGAAGAAAAATTCCCACACCTCCGCGCTTCGACATGGCACACTGGGCGCCCGGAGCAGCCGAACTCGACCGGAAAGGAACTCCGATGCACACCGCTTCGCACTCGCAGCGCATGTCGCAGAAGAAGATTCGTTTCCTGGATCGAGTTCTCGAAAATTCCGGTCCGAACACCGGAGTCCGCGTCCACTGACGCCCCACCTCGGGGCGTGTGCGCCCCGAGCTTTCGCCACCGTCACGGTGACCATCGGCCGATCTCGGCCGTCGCGGGACCATCACGCCTCGACGATCACCACTTACATTGTGAGAGAACGAGGTTGTCGATTGCCATGC
The DNA here is from genome assembly GCF_015865005.1 of Rhodococcus sp. CX. Classification (NCBI taxonomy): domain Bacteria; kingdom Bacillati; phylum Actinomycetota; class Actinomycetes; order Mycobacteriales; family Nocardiaceae; genus Rhodococcus; species Rhodococcus sp. CX. The sequence continues at coordinate 13,266 of NZ_JADZGH010000050.1, read as the reverse complement.
GCCGCTCACCCACCGCCGTGACCACGTACCTGGCCGAGCACCCGCCGACCGCCGACGACGAGGACTGGTCGGCCGCCGCCTGCCGCGGCGACGGGCACCCGGACCGCTGGTTCCCCGACCCGAGCGAGTCGTTCGACTACGCGGCCGAGGTCTGCGGCCGCTGCCCCATCGCCGCGGCATGCGGCAGCTACGCAATCGCGACCGCCCAGACCGGCGTGTGGGGAGGACGAGAATACCGCCGCGGCAAGATGATTCGCTGACCGCCCGGTCTATCGCTTCGGGCTGCCCCACTCGCCCTCGACCGCGGTGAGCCACCGTTCCACGCGCTCGATGGTTTCGGCGTGGCCGAGGGTGAAGCCGAGCGATTCCTCCATCACGACGACACGGGACAGACTGGTCGTGAGGACCGACGCGACGACGGGCGGAAAATCCTCGTGCGCAACGCCGTACCGGTCGAGCAGCACCTCGATCGCATCCGCCTGGTCGCGCCGGAACCGCTCGGAGTAGTCGGCGAGGAGTTTCCGCAGCGCGGGCCGGTGTCGCGACATCGCCATGAACTCCATCGTCAGCGCCACCCCGGACGGGTCGCTGCTGAACCGCCACAGCGCCCACAGCGGCTGCGGTGATGCCAGCGCTTTCCTCTGCATCTCGAGGCCCTGGTCGGCGCGACGGCGGAACACCTCTTCGAGCAACTCGTCCATGTTCACGAAGTAGTAGTGCACGAGCTGCGGTTTGAGGCCGGCCTGCTCGGCGACGCGGCGGGACGAGACGGCCGCATAGCCGTACTCGAGCATGACCTTCTCTGCGGCGTCCAGCAGGACCGTCCGATTCTTCGCATCGGGAGCCCCGATCCTGCGCGGCGAGGGCATGCGCGCTGTCCACCTCCACAATTCGAACGGGTCGCCGTTGTTGCCGGGTCATCCTATCGCTCCGAAAACGATGCGACCTCGGCCGAAGGCACGCATCGTCACGGAGGCACATTCGACACGGAGCCCGCCTGCGCATGCCCCGGCATCGCATCAGCTCGAGGCGCGTACCACCAGCTCCACGGGCAGCCGCATCGACTCGGCGTCACCGTCGCGAACCAGGTCGAGCAGGCGGCGGACGGCCGCGACCCCGATGTCGTGCGCGGGCGAGCGGACCGTGGTCAACGGAACCGGCAGCTGCGCGACGACGGGAATGTCGTTGTAGCCGACGACGGCGAGATCGTCCGGGATGGACAGCCCGAGGTCGCGGGCGACGCCGAGGATGCCGATGGCGATGGTGTCGCTGACCGCGAAGATCGCGCGGGGCCGGTCGGTCCGGTCGAGCAGCGCCCTGCCCGCTTCCACACCGCCGGAGACGTCGAAGCTCGACGGGACGATCCGGTCGGCCGAAACCTCCACCGACGCCTCGCGCAAGGTGTCGAGGAAGCCGTCGCGCCGATCCCGGGCCGTGCTCGCATGGTCGGGACCGGCGATGATCGCGAGGTCGGTGTAGCCGCGATCGAGCAGGTGCCGGGCGGCGAGCGCTCCGCCGCGGTAGTCGTCACCGACGACGAACGGCAGTCCCGCGTCGGCGTGCCGGGTCACGGTCAGGATCGGCAGCTGCCCGAGCCCCAGGGACTCGACGAACGGGCGTCCGGGAATGTGCAGGCTGCTCAGCAACAGTCCGTCCACCTGCCGCCCGACCAGCAGGGTGATCGCACGGCGCTGCGCCTCGAGGTCGTCGGGCGGGCTCGACAGCAGGACCGAGTACCCGGCCTTCGTCGCGGCTTCTTCGATGCCCTGGTAGGTCGTCGCGACCACCCCGTCGGTCAGCCGCGGCATGACGACGCCGAGCGTGGTCGTCTTGCGGGTGCGCAGGCTCGCCGCCCACAGATTCGGCCGGTAGCCGAGCTCGGCCGCGACCTCCCGCACTCGCAGGGCCGATTCGGACCAGCCGTCGACGGGTTCGGGTTGGCGCAGCACGCGGGAGGCCGTCGAGACGTGCACGCCGGCACGCTCGGCGATCTCCTTGAGCGTCGGCGCACGGTCGGGACGGGACATTCGGCTCTCCTGCTCGTTTCGCATCGAGTTCGAGTTCCGGGTTGACGAGCCCGGAGCACGCCCCTTAGCGTAGGGCACGCAATCGTTCGTGCAAACGTTCTCGCAAACGTTATGACAAACGTTCCTCGACCCCCGGAGAGAGTCATGTCCAACCCCCAGTCGCTGACCCAGCTCTTCGCCCTCGACTCCCTGCTCGAGCAGGAGGAGATCGACATCCGCGACACCGTTCGCAAGTTCGGCAACGAACGCATCCGTCCGCACGTGGCCCAGTGGTTCGAGGAAGCGAAGATCCCGGCACGTGAGCTGGCGAAGGAACTCGGGCAGCTCGGCGTGCTCGGCATGCACCTCGAGGGTTACGGCTGCGCCGGCATGAGCGCCACCGCCTACGGCCTGGCCTGCCTCGAGCTCGAGGCCGTCGACTCCGGTATTCGCAGCCTCGTCTCGGTGCAGGGCTCGCTGGCGATGTTCTCCATCCACCACTGGGGCAGCGAGGAGCAGAAGCAGGAATGGCTCCCCCGCATGGCCGCCGGCGAGGCCATCGGCTGCTTCGGCCTGACCGAGCCGGACTTCGGCTCCAACCCGGCCGGGATGCGCACCAACGCCAAGCGCGACGGTGACGACTGGATCCTCAACGGCACCAAGATGTGGATCACCAACGGGTCCGTTGCCGACGTCGCCGTCGTGTGGGCTCAGACCGACCTCGAGGAGGGCGCCAAGGGCATCCGCGGCTTCGTCGTCCCCACCGACACCCCCGGCTTCTCCGCCCCGGAGATCCACTCCAAGCTGTCGCTGCGCGCCTCGGTCACCTCGGAACTCGTCCTCGACGGCGTGCGCCTGCCGGCCTCGGCGATGCTGCCGAAGGCCAAGGGCCTGCGCGGACCGCTGACCTCTCTCGGCGAGGCCCGCTTCGGCATCGTCTTCGGTGCGATCGGCGCGGCCCGCGACTGCCTCGAGACCGCGATCGAGTACTCGCAGTCCCGCGAGGTGTTCGACAAGCCGCTCGCCGGCTACCAGCTCACCCAGGCCAAGATCGCCGACATGGCGCTCGAGGTCGGCAAGGGCCATCTGCTCGCCTACCACCTCGGACGGATGAAGGACCGCGGCGAGATCGCCCCCGAGCAGGTCAGTCTGGGCAAGCTCAACAACGTCCGCGAAGCCATCGCGGTCGCCCGCGAGTGCCGGACCATCCTGGGTGCGAACGGCATCACCCTCGAATACCCCGTCATCCGGCACGCCAACAACCTCGAATCGGTGCTGACCTACGAGGGCACCTCCGAGGTCCACCAGCTGACCATCGGCAAGGCCCTGACCGGAGAGGCAGCCTTCCGGTGACAGGGGCATTGGAGGGGCTGGTGATCGCCGACTTCGGTCGCGTGCTCGCCGGCCCCTACGCCACGATGCTGCTCGCCGACCTCGGGGCGGAGGTCGTCAAGGTCGAACGCCCGGGCTTCGGCGACGACACCCGACACTGGGGTCCGCCGTGGGTCGGCGACGAGTCGACGTACTTCCTGGGTGTCAACCGGAACAAGCGGTCGGTGTCGATCGACCTGACCACCGAGGCGGGGCTCGACGAGGCCCGTAACCTCGTCGCCCGCGCCGACGTCGTCGTCGAGAACTTCCTGCCCGGCACGATGAATCGGCTCGGCCTCGGCTACGAGCAGGCCCGCGAACTCAACCCCGACATCGTGTACTGCTCGATCACCGGGTTCGGCGGCAACAACAACCTGCCCGGCTACGACCTGCTCATCCAGGCGGTCGGCGGATTGATGAGCATCACCGGGCCCGACCCGGCGACCCCCACCAAGGTCGGTGTCGCGGTCGTCGACGTCATCACCGGAATGCACGCTGCGCTGGGCATTCTCGCCGCGCTCCGGCACCGCGACCGGACCGGTGAGGGCCAGCGCGTCGAGGTGAACCTGCTGTCGTCGCTGCTGTCGGCGCTGGCGAACCAGTCGTCGGGCTATGTGGCGGCCGACGTCGTGCCGAAGGCCATGGGCAACCGGCATCCGAGCATCGCACCCTACGAGGTGTTCAGCACCGCGGACCGGCCGTTCGTCCTCGCCGTCGGCAACGACCGCCAGTTCGCCTCGCTGGTAGAGGTTCTCGGGGCGCCCGAACTCGCATCCGACGACCGGTTCACGACGAACACCGCACGCGTCGCGAACCGCGAGGAACTGACGAAGATCCTCGACGAACTGCTGTCGACGAACACCGCCGACGCCTGGTTCGACGCCCTCACCGCGGCACGCGTGCCGTGCGGGCCGCTCAACGACATCGCCGACGCCGTCGCCCTCGCCGAGCGCCTCGGCCTGTCGCCGGTCGTGTCGATCGACGATCCGGACCGGGACGCTCCGCTCCGCCAGATCGCCAACCCGATCCGGCTCAGCGCCACCCCCGCGACGTACCGCACGGCGCCGCCGCGCCTCGGTTAGATCTCGACAGCTTCTCCTACGCCTTCAACACCGACGCCGGGTGACGGTTCGCGCCGTTTCGCCCGGCGCCGGTGGCGAATGTGCCACAGTCGAATACGCCCCTCGATGTTCCCAACCTATTCGATACGCATGTGCCCGGCGGGCGGGAAAGAGAGAAGACATGTGCACCAGGGTCGTGTGGCCGGATGCGGCGGGATCGGTACTCGTCGGCCGCAACATGGACTATCACCGCGACACGGGGACGAATCTGTGGTCCCTGCCGCGCGGAATCGACCGGCGGGACGGCGTCGGCGGCTCGTTGACCTGGACGTCGAAGTTCGGCAGCGTCGTCGCCGCGGCCTTCGACATGATGACCGTCGACGGCATGAACGAGGCCGGCCTGTCGGGACACATCCTCTGGCTCGCGGAGTCGGACTACGGAACCTACGACCCGTCCCGGCCGGCGCTGAGCATGGCTGTGTGGATGCAGTACTTCCTGGACAACTTCGCCACGGTCGCGGAGGCGGCGGCGTGGATCGAGCAGACCGAGGTGCAGGTCGTTCCTCTCGGCGACCCGGCCACCGGCGAGGTGCCCACGGTGCACCTCGCACTGGACGATGCGACGGGTGATTCGGCGATCGTCGAGTACGTCGACGGCAAGGCCACCGTCTGGCACGACCGCAGCTATCAGGTGATGACGAATTCACCGACCTACGACAAGCAGCTCGAACTGCTCCGCGAGGTCGAGGGATTCGGTGGCGACAAGCCGTTGCCCGGTACCACGGACGCCGCCGACAGGTTCGCCCGCGCCGCCTATTACGTCGGCCGGCTTCCCGAACCCGAGAGCGGGGTGGAGGCCGTCGCCGGGATGTTCAGTGTCATCCGCAATGCGGCGCAGCCGTTCCGGGTTCCGGATCCGGACAAACCCTATGCGTCACAGACGATCTGGCAGACCGTGGGTGACCTGACCGGCAAGCGCTACGTGTTCGCGTCGACGACGCGCCCGAACGTCCTGTGGGTCGACCTCTCCGAGCTGGATTTCACCGAGGGTGCGCCGGCGCGCAAGCTCGATCTGCTCGGCGACACCGCACTCGAGGGTGGGCTCGGCGGCAACGTCACGGATCGGTTCGTCGACACCGCCCCCTTCACGTTCCTCGAACTTCCGGCTGCGCAGTAGGTCCTCGAACTGCCGGTTGCGCAGTGGCAGAACCGGAACAGCAGGGAACCCGCAACGCGACGGTGCCGCGCTCCCGGGTGTGGGAGCGCGGCACCGAAGGGGTTCGCCGCCAGGGTTCTCCTGGGGGCGACTGTCTCTAGTGGGCGACCGCCTTCTCGACACCGACACCGGTGAGCGAGCGGACCTCCATCTCGGCCTGCTTGAACGGATCCTCCACCTTGCGGCGGCCGACGTAGGTGCCGACGATGCCGAGGACGAAGGCCAGCGGGATGGACACGATGCCGGGGTTCGACAGCGGGAACAGCGCGAAGTCGGCGTTCGGGAACATCGACGACGGCTTGCCGGACACGGCCGGGGAGAACACGATCAGCAGCAGGCAGCTGATCAGACCGCCGTAGATGCTGAACAGTGCGCCGGTGGTGTTGAACTTCTTCCAGAACAGCGAGTACAGCAGCGTCGGCAGGTTCGCCGAGGCGGCGACCGCGAACGCGAGGGCGACCAGGAAGGCGATGTTCTGGCCCATCGCCAGGATGCCCAGCACGATCGACATCAGGCCGATGACGACGACGGTGATGCGCGAGACCCGCACCTGCTCGTCCTCGGTTGCGTTGCCGCGCTTGATGACACTGGCGTAGATGTCGTGGGCGAAGGACGCCGACGCGGTGATCGCCAGACCCGCGACGACCGCGAGGATCGTGGCGAACGCGACCGCGGAGATGATCGCCAGGAACAGGGTGCCGCCGAGTTCGAAGGCCAGCAGCGGAGCCGCCGCGTTCTCCTTACCGGGGGCGTTCAGGATGACGTCCGGGCCGACCAGCTTCGCGGCACCGTAGCCGAGGACCAGGGTGAACAGATAGAAGGCACCGATGAGCGCGATCGCCCAGGTCACCGAGCGGCGGGCTTCCTTCGCGGTCGGCACCGTGTAGAAGCGCATGAGCACGTGCGGCAGGCCGGCGGTGCCGAGCACCAGGGCGATACCGAGCGAGACGAAGTCGATGCGGGTCATGTCGCTGATGCCGTACTTCGCGCCCGGAGCGAGGATGTCGCGACCGGCGACCGCCGCGTCCGAGGAGTTCGACGCCATGGCCTGCGCGTCGGCGAGCAGCTGGGAGAAGTTGCCGCGCACGGCGAACAGCACGAGGACGAACATGATCGCGGCGCCGGCGACGAGCAGGACGGCCTTGACCATCTGCACGTAGGTGGTGCCCTTCATGCCGCCGATGAGCACGTACACGATCATGAGCACACCGACGACCGCGACGACGATCGCCTGACCGGCCTTGTCGTGGATGTCGAGCAGCAGCGCGACCAGGCCACCGGCACCGGCCATCTGGGCGAGCAGGTAGAACAGCGAGACCGCGAGGGTGGACAGCGCCGCGGCCATGCGCACCGGCCGCTGCTTGAGCCGGAAGCTCAACACGTCGGCCATCGTGAAACGCCCTGTGTTGCGCAGGAGTTCGGCGACGAGCAGCAGCGCGACGAGCCACGCGACGAGGAAGCCGATGGAGTACAGGAAGCCGTCGTAGCCGTACACGGCGATGGCACCGGCGATTCCGAGGAACGACGCGGCCGACAGGTAGTCACCGGCGATCGCGAAACCGTTCTGCGGGCCGGAGAACTGGCCGCCGCCGGTGTAGAAGTCCGAGGCCTTCTTGGTGGTGCGGCTGGCCTTGATGACCAGGCCCATGGTGACGACGACGAACGCGACGAAGATCGCGATGTTGATCAGCGGGTTGCCGACATCGGCGGTCCCACTCTGCGCGAGAACGGTCACTGTGCCGGTCCTTCCAGCTCTTCACGGATCGCGGCGGACCGAGGATCGAGCTCGCGTCCTGCGAATTTCACGTAGAGGGCGGTGATCACGAACGTCGTCACGAACTGACCGAAGCCCAGGATCAAGCCGAGATTGATGTTGCCGATCACCTTCGTCGCCATGAAGTCGGCGGCGTACGTCGCGAGCAGCACGTAGACCCCGTACCAGGCGAGGAAGAACACCGTCACCGGGAACACGAACCGCCGCAACCGGCTACGCAATTCCTGGAATTCCGGGCTCGCTTGCATGGCTACGAAGTCCTGGGGTGTGGGTTCGCGCCGTACCGGCGCGTCGAGCCCACTCTTGACTGTGGTCACTGCCGACTCCTCGGTTTGTGAGTTGTAGTGAGAACAGACGGTAATGAGACGACGGTCACACGCATAAGGAGTGCGGTCCGATCGCACGCCGAGCTGTCGTGTCGTGCGCCGAGCGGTCGACTCACCGCGACGAACGGCGCGTCCGATCCCCCGAAACGGATTTATCGGCACCGGACGTGCCCGCACCGAATGCGCCGATCTCACGGTCGCGGCCCATGCCGAGCCGTTCCGGGACGTGCATGCGCGAGAAGGTGCGCCCCACATCCGCGGGAACCGACCGGCGGGTGGCGAGGGAGACCAGCACCATCGCCAGGAACGCCAGCGGCACACTCACCGCGGCCGGGTAGCCGACGAGCACCGCCGGCCAGCCGCCGCGATCCGGATCGATGGGGGCGAGCACCACCACCATCGCGGCGGTCCCGGACACCAGCCCGCCGAGCACCATCCCCGCGGCGGCCCCGGCCGCGGTGAGGCCCCGCCACCAGATACCCAGGATCAGCAGCGGGCACAGCGTCGACGCCGCCACCGCGAACACCAGGCCCACCGAACGCGACAGGTCCAGCGACGTCACCGACAGCGACAACGCGAGCGGCACGATCCCGGCGAGCACCGCCGCGATCCGGAAGTCCCGGACCCGGCCGCGCAGCACATCCGTCGACAGCACGCCCGCGACGCTGACCAGCAGGCCCGACGACGTGGACAGGAACGCAGCGATCGCACCCGAGGCGACGAGCGCGGCCAGCAGCTGCCCACCCCACCCGCTCAGCACCGATCCGGGCAGCAGCAGAACCGCCGCGTCCGAGCGTCCGGTGATGAGCAGCTGGGGCACATACAGTCGCGCGAAGACGCCGAGCAGCGTCGGGAACAGGTAGAACATGCCGACCAGGGCGATCACGGCGAGCGAGGTCATCCGCGCGGTGCGGCCGTCGGGGTTGGTGTAGAACCGCACGAGCACGTGCGGCAGGCCCATCGTGCCGAGGAACGTCGCGAGGATCAGCGAGTACACCTGGAACATCGGGTAGTCCCCGCCGAATCCGTTTCCGGGTGAGGCCCACGAGTCGTTGTCCGGCGGCGCACCCGCAACGACCGGAACGGGCGAGCCGGCGGCGAGCACGAGCTCGGTTCCCGACGACAGCTCGTGCTGGCCCGGCGCGAGCAGCACCGGACCGGCGACCGGCCGGCCGTCGATGTGCCCGGTGACGTCGACCTGCAGCGGCTCCCCCACCTGCACGATCACATCGGTGGTGATGTCGACGGTGGTGCGATCGGTGACGGTCGGCGGCACCGCCTCGGTCAGGACCCGGTCGTGGGCGAGGAAATGCAGGGTGAGTACCAGCGCCGGCAGCGCGACCGCGGTGAGCTTGAGCCAGTACTGGAACGCCTGCACGAACGTGATCGACCGCATGCCGCCGCCGACGACGTTGCCGACGACGATCGCCCCGACCGCGGCCACGCCCACCCACTCGGGCAGCCCCAGCAGGATGTTCAGCGTCAGTCCCGCCCCCTGGAACTGCGGCACCAGGTACAGCACGCAGATGACGGCGACGACGATCATCGCGAGGGTGCGCACCCAGCGCGTGCCGAGCCGGAACTCGGCGAAGTCCGGCACCGTGTAGGCGCCGGACCGGCGCAGCGGTGCGGCGACGAACAGCAACAGGCCCAGATAGCCTGCGGCGAAGCCCACCGGATACCACAGGGCGTCGGCGCCGTACTTCGCGACGAGCCCGGCGACACCGAGGAACGATGCGGCGGACAGGTATTCCCCCGCGATCGCCGCGGCATTCCAGCGCGGCCCGACCGTGCGCGACGCGACGAGGAAGTCGGAGGTCGTGCGTGCCAGGCGGACGCCGTAGATGCCGATCGCGACGGTCGCGGCGGCAGCGGCGATCAGGCCGACGACGGTGAGAACGGGAATCGAACCGGTGCCCATCGCGGCTCAGTCGTCGGTCAGGTCGGTGAAGTCCTGCTCGTTGCGTTCGGCCAGCCGCACGTACAGCCACGAGATGCCGAGCAGCACCGGATAGCCGACGACACCGAGCAGCAACCACGGCAGCCGCAGCCCCAGCAGCGTCACCTCCGCGAGCGAGGGAACCAGGGCGAACAGCACCGGCAGCGCCCCCAGCAAACACACCGCGACGAGCGCGAGCCGCAACGCCAGCCCGAGCTGCGCCCGGACGAGGCCGCGCACCATCGCGTCGCCGATCTGCGTCTGCTGCTGCACCTCGACGCGGGTGCGGACCATGCGGGCTCCGCGCCGCTGCGCGAGCACCACCCGTTCCCGCGGCGGCGGACCGGCGGTGCTCATCGGGCCGTCCAGGTCTGCATGGGACCGCGGATGAGCCGGTCCTTGAGTTCCCGGGTGTGGCGGCGGCTGACCGGAAGCTCCACCGGCTGCTGGTCCCCCTCCGGCCGCAGGCACACCACCAGGCCGGATCCGACACTGCGGATGCCCGTCACCAGCGGCAGCGCCACCAGGTACGACCGGTGTACCCGCAGGAATCCGGCGTCCGCCCAGCGGCTCTCGAGCGTCGAAATGGGGATGCGCACCAGGTGGGAACCGGTCGCGGTGTGCAGGCGCGCGTAGTCGCCGTCGGCCTCGACCCACCGCACCGACGACCGCGGCACCAGCGTCGTGACCCCGCCGAGTTCGACGGGAATCACCTCGTCGGACGACGACGGAGCGCCGCCCTGGTCGCTGCTGCTGCGGCGGCGTTCGGCGATCCGTCGCACCGCCTCGGCGAGCCGTTCCTCGCGCAGCGGCTTGAGCAGATAGTCGACCGCACCCAGGTCGAACGCCGCGACCGCGCGGTCGTCGTGCGCGGTCACGAACACCACCGACGGTGGCTGCGCGAAGTTGCGGAGGATCCCCGCGAGCTCGAGGCCGTCGAGCCCGGGCATGTTGATGTCGAGGAAGACCGCGTCGATGCCACCGTCGCGCAGCAGCCGCAGCGCGGTGGTCGCGTCGCCCGCGGTATGAACCGAGCCGATCTCGTCGCGCCGGCGCAGCAGGTAGGCAAGCTCGTCGAGGGCAGGCGGCTCGTCGTCGACCGCCAGCACGGTGAGGGACTCCGGATTGTCGTTCACAACGGAATCATCGTGCCATGCCCCGCCGCCGGTCACGGTCGGATCCCCGGCCGGAACTTCGGCACCCGCATGCTGACCTTGGTGCCGGCGCCCGGTGCGGTCTCGACGACCAGGCCGTAATCGTTGCCGAACGCCGCCCGCAATCGGTCGTCGACGTTCGCCAGGCCCACGTGCGCGGACTCCTTGACACCGCTGTCCTCGCGGTCGGCGACCGCGTCGAGCGAACCCGAGCGCAGGAGTTCCGGGTCCATGCCGATGCCGTCGTCCTCGACACTGATGACGCAGTCGGTGCCCTCGTCGGCGGCGACGATGCTGATGGTGCCGGCGCGCGTCGGTTTCCCGGCGATCCCGTGCCGCACCGCGTTCTCCACCAGCGGCTGCAACGCGAGGAACGGCAGCACTACCCCCAGGACCTCGGGGGCGATCTGCAACCGCACGTCGAGCGCGTTGCCGAACCGGGCACGCTCGAGCGTGAGATACCGGTCGATGTTGCGCAGCTCGTCGGCGAGCACCGTGTACTCGCCCGCGGAACGGAACGAGTACCGAGTGAAGTCCGCGAACTCGAGCAACAGTTCGCGGGCCCGGTCCGGGTCGGTGCGCACGAACGAGGCGACCGTGTTGAGCGCGTTGTAGATGAAGTGCGGGCTGATCTGGGCGCGCAGCGCACGAACCTCCGCGCGGTCCAGCCGCGCGCGGGACGCGTCGAGCTCGGCGAGTTCGATCTGGCTGCACGCGTATCCCGCGACCTCGGCGAGCACCCCGAGCATCGCCGGGCCCGGTTCGGTGGTGGTGACGACGCCGAGCACCCCGACCACGCCGACGCCGTCGATGATCAGCGGCTGGGCGATCAACGCCCGCGCCGCGAGCTCTTCGGGTCCGCGCACCAGATCGCCGTGGCCGACGAGCACGCGACGCTCCCCCTCGATCGCGCGGATAGCTGCGTCGTGCATCTGGTCGGCGAGTCCCTCGTACAACCCGTGCCATGCGAGCCGGTTGCCGTCGGCGTCGAGCAGTGCCACGGCCTGCGCGCCGGTGAGGGTCCGCAGGTGCGGCGCGGCCTCCTGCGCGGAGGTCGCGTCGAGTCCGCGGCGCAGCGGTCGCGCGGCGAGCGAGGCGGTGTGCAGCGTCGCGTGCACGGCGCGTTCGGCGGGGGTGGTGACGACGCGACGGGTCCGTGCCCACACCGCGGCGATACCGCCGGCGAGGAGCGCGGCCACCACGACGAGCGCGACGACGACAGTGCCGGTCACTGCTCACCCCACCGGGCCGGGCGCTGCAGACGTGGATGTTCGAACAGGCGTGGATGCTCGAACAGGTCGGTCGCGATCATGCATACAAAGCTAGAACCTCGGACGCCGCGGACCGCCGCAACGCGTCAGGCGGGTCGTGCCCGCGCGGAACCGACGAGCGGCACCGGTTCCCTCATCGGCGCCAGCGCTCCCACCGAGAAGGTCCTTCGACGCTGCAGCACGGTGCCCACCGGCCGCACCGCGAACGTGACGGCGACGTCGCACTCTCCGAAGCGCAGGGCGGTCAGCGCACCGGATTCGACGACCGCGACGACACCGTGGAGGTCGTATTCGACGGTCAGGTCGAGGTCGACGCGACCGACGAGCACGCCGTCGAGGCTCAGTTCGACGGACGGATGCCGGCTCGCCGTGATCCGCGTGCTGTCCAGCGACACAAGCTGTTTCGTGCCGGTGAGGGACGTGGTGGCCGCGTCACGCAACCGCCGGTAGCGCTGCCGGCCCTGCGCGAACAGGTCGTCGAGGCCGACCTCGAGGATGTCGGCGATCGCGGCGGCCACCTCCGCATCGACGGCGGTGAGCACATCCGGGGGGATCGCGTTCAGCGCCCTCACCGCGGCACGGACAGCGCCGAACCGGCCGAGGACGTCGGCCACCGCCGCGGCCGACCGGTCCGGAGGAACGCCCGGCAGCAACACGGTGCGCGCGGTGATCGCGTTCGGATCGGTCATGAGTTGTCTCCTGTCGTCCGGATGTCCCACGAGCGGGCCCGGAAGTCGATCCCCACCGTCGGTCCCTCCCGGTCCTCGACCGTGGTCCGCGGATTCCGGTCGCGCCGGACGACCGCACGCACCTCCGGAGTCCTGTGCCGAGTCCGGCGTTCACCCGGCCGGCGAAGTCGCGTCACGAGCACCGCTGCGGCAAGTGCCCCTGCCCCGGCGCCGAGTCCGGTCAGTGCCACTGTGGCCGTGTTCTTCGGAGGATCGGCGGGAGCAGGCGGGTCCGGCGGCGAGGCCACGGTGATCGGCGATCCGGCCGATGCCGTGACCGTTTCGGTGACCGCGCGCGGTGGCTGCGCCCGGTTCTCCGTCACGGACCCGGTGACGGTTTCGGTTGCGGTTCCGCCCACTTCGACTGTCTCGGTGACGCTTTCGGTTCTCGTCTCGTACACCGTCGAGGTCTCGTACACC
>NZ_JADZGH010000049.1:13919-26813 GCF_015865005.1 Rhodococcus sp. CX | reverse complement strand
TCATCGCGAGCTGCCGCCGATCCGGTGGGGGCCGATCAGGCCGGGGAAGGTGCGAAGCGATCCCGTAGGTCGCGCTTGAGGATCTTGCCGGTCACGTTCTTGGGGAGTGTGTCGACGAACTCGACGCGGCGCGGCACCTGGAATCCGCCGAGATGCTCGCGGCAGCTCGCGATGATGTCGTCGGCGCTCGCGTCGGCTCCTTCGCGGAGAACTACGACGGCACAGACGATTTCGCCCCAGGTTTCGTTCGGAACGCCGATCGCGGCGGCTTCGGCGACGGCGGGGTGGCGGTAGAGGGCCTGCTCGACCGCGAGGGACGCCACGTTCTCGCCGCCGCTGATGATGAGGTCCTTCTTGCGGTCGACGATGTACACGAAGCCTTCGGCGTCCTGCCGCACCAGATCACCGGTGTGGAACCAGCCGTCGGTGAAGGCGGCCTCGGTTGCCTCGGGATCGTTCCAGTATCCCGACATGACCTGGTCCGCGCGCACGATCATCTCACCGATCTCGCCGCGGGGAACATCGTTCATCGCGTCGTCGACGATGCGGATGTCCGCCAGTCGCATCGGTTTTCCTGCGGCCGCCAGCAGTTCGGGCTCGCCGTTCGCGGCCCGGCGATGCGACGCCTCGTCGAAATGGAGGACGTTGCCGGCCAGCTCGGTCATGCCCATTCCCTGGTAGAAATCGCAGCCGAGCCGGTCCAGGCCTTCGCGGAGCACCGCTGCGGGGATGGCGGACGAGCCGTACCCGATCGCTTCGAGCGTGCCGAGATCGTGCTCGTCGAGCGCGGGATCCTGCAGCAGGAAGTTGATCATGGTGGGAGCGAGTCCGGTCTGCGTGACCTTCCACTCCTCGACCGTCCGGAGGAAGGTCGCGTTGTCGTAGGCACGCAGAATCCCGACCGTGTTGCCGTTCAGGTGGTTGAGCAGCGTCACGTAGCCGCCCACGTGACAGAGCGGGAAGCAGAACAGAAACACGGTACCCTCGGGCAGGTTCCAGTGGAGCGCCGACGACGTGATGCCGCTGAGCAGGTTCCGGTGGCTGATCGCCACGCCCTTGGGCATTCCCGTGGTGCCGCTGGTGTAGACCAGCCACGCGATGTCGTCCGGGGACGGCCGGGTCACCGGCGGCTCCGTCGATGCGTTGCGGACGAACGACTCCCAGGAGGTGTCCTCGTCGGAACCGTCGATGACGACGATCGTGTGGACGGAGGGGACGCGCTCCCGGACCGTTGCGGCGACCTCGGCGAATTCCTCGGAGACGACGAGCACCGACGCCCCGGAGTGCTCGACGAGCGCGACGATCTGTTCGGGATGGAGCCGGAAGTTGAGGATGGTCAGCGCCATTCCGGCCATCGGGACGCCGTAGTAGCAGTCGAAGTACTCGGTGCAGTTCGTCGAGAGGATCGCGACCCGGTCACCCGGATTCGCTACGGCAAGAAGCGCATTCGCGAGTCTCCGGGTTCGGTCGCGCAGTTCGCCGAAGTCGACCACGTCGTTCTCGAATCGGAGGGCGATCCGGTCGGGATGTTTGCGTGCGCCGTACTCGACGATGTCGCTGAGCAGCATGTCGGGGGTTCTCCTGAGGTCGAGGGGATTGTGCGAGCGACCGTGGCGCTCAGCGGATGGCGAGCGGATTGATCGGCGACCCGACGCCACGGGTGAACTGCAGGGGCGGTCCCGCGTAGAAGAAGTCGTAGACACCGTCGGCCGCGCATGCCGCGGCGAGTTCCTCGAAGTTGAGCATTTCGGCGAGCGTCATGCCCATGTCGCGGATGAGCACCATGTGCAGTTCGAACAACGCACCCGGGTTCTCCCCCGGCATGACCTCGACGGCCCAGTTGTCCGCGCCGACCACGGCGACGTCGCGGTCGCGGAGCCACTGCGCGCAGGCGAGCGACAGGCCGGGTTCCCCCGCCATGTACGACGCCGGGTCGCGCTCGGCGAGAAACTTTGCATGCCAACCGGTTCGGATGAGCAGGATGTCGCCCGGCCCGACCTCCACCTGCTGGGATCGGGCGACCGCGTCGAGTTCGTCCGGTCCGATCGCGGTTCCCGCCTCCAGCCAGTCGACGCCGCGGTGGCGGGCGATGTCGAGGAGGACGCCGCGGCCGGCGATACCCTTGGACTGCGTATGGATGCCGCACTTGTCGGCGCCCTTGACGGTGATGCCGGTGCCGGGATGACCGTTGTAGATCTGCTCGTCGTACTGGACGTGCGAGAGCGCGTCGTACTGCGATCCGGCCTGCAGCGGCATGAACACGTAGTCGTCGGCCCACTTGAATCCGCCGGGCAGGACCTGCTCCTGGCCGTTCTCGGACATGAGGCGGATCGGGTTGATGCGGGCGCCGCCGGGCTGAGGCCCGTCGCCGTCGAGGGGGATCCCCAGCTCGAAGATCTCACCCGTGCGAATCAGCTTTGCCGCCGCGACCAGGCGTTCCGGGGTGATGAGGTTCGTCGTACCGCGCTCGTCGTCGGAGCCCCACCGCCCCCAGTTGCGCACCTTCTCGCCGAGTTCACGCATCGCAGGAACGGGCATGGTCTTCCTCCAGGGGTCTGTTCGTGACGTGACAGTCATGTCAACTTCATTGATTCCGATTGTGAGCGACAACACTCGAAGTGTCAATAGGCCGCCGTTCCGGGAGTGCGCCCGGCGACCGCATCCTCGGTAGTCCCCTGGTCGGGCGGCACGAATCCGACTGTTGTGCAGCAGATTCGGAAACCATCCGCTCGGGGTGGCGGGATCCCCTGCAAGACTGCTCGACCCACCACACCGAACCGGCCCCGCCCCGATCCATCTCGGGGGCGGGGCCGGCGACGGCGTTCCCGGCGGGGGCGGACGCGGTGTGATCAGTCCGATGTCAGCAGCGCGGTAACCATCCGCGTCATCACCGACGTCGCCTCGTGAATCGACAGTCGCGACACGTCACGCAGCGACACCCAGGTCGGCCAGGTGACGGCGATGCCCAGCGCCTGCAGCACCTCCCCGCGGCGGGGGACATCGCCTCCGGCGAGTTCACGGGCGAACAACGCCTCGATCTCCGAACTCACGCCACGCAGGTACCGCACCCGGTTGCGCTGCAGTTCGCGGGAGAACGGCGCCCGGAGCTCCGACGACCGGGCGAAGGGGGCGACGAATTCCAGAACCCGGGCACGCTGCCGACAATACGTCTCGATCCGTTCCTCCAGCGACAGGTCCGCGTCGATCGGCTCGATCATCGTGTTCTGGCGACGCAGCACCTCGGCTCCCGTCGCTGCGAACAGGGTCTCGAGGTCGTTGAAATTCCCCCACAGCGATCGCAGCGACACCCCGGCCCGGTCCGCGATCTGCGCCCCCGTCGGCGAGAGTTCACCCGCGCCGATCAGGGAGATGTGCGCCTCGACGATCGCGCGGCGGGTCCGCTCGGCCCGTGCCTGGCGCCCGTCCACGGCGGGCGGCGCGTCGTCCTGCCTGGCGGCACCGTCGACCGGTGCTCCGATTTCGCGCGCCGGAATCACGCGCACGGGCGGCGTACTTCCACTGACAACCCCCATCGAATCCCCCCAAAAGTCTTCGTTCTAGTCGGTCTCGAGCACCGCAGTACGCGCAGTGGCGCGAATGATCGAATCACACAAGGACGCGGTTGCGCGACGGGTTACCGCTGCTCCGCGAACCAGAGAAAATCCGTGGAAAGTGCCGGGCCAGAGGTGCAGTTCCACGCGCACGCCGGCCTGCAGAAGGCGCTGGGCGTATTCGAGCCCTTCGTCGCGCAGCGGATCGAGTTCGTTGACGGTGATGTAGGTGGCCGGCAGTCCCGACAGATCCTGTTGCCGCGCCGGCACCGCCTCCCCGGTCGGCGGCTGCTCGCCCAGATAGTGACGCCAGCTCAGCGCTGCCTTGGTGTTGTCCCACACGGGCGTGTCGGTGCCGCTGCGCATCGAGGCGGTCTGGAGCCGGTCGTCGAGTTCGGGCTCGAGCAGAACCTGCAGCGCGATCGGCGGGCCGTCGAGGTCCCGGGCGCGCAGAGCGACGCTGGCGGCCAGGCCGGCGCCCGCGGAATCGCCGACCAGGACGATCCGGTCCGGGTCGATGTCGAGATGCGTTGCACTCGAAGCGATCCAGGTCAGGGCGGCGTAGCAGTCGTCGACCGCGGCCGGGTACGGATGCTCGGGGGCGAGCCGGTAGTCGACGGAGACGACGACTGCCCCGGTGCGCCGCGCGATCACCGAGTTCAGTGCGTCGCTCTGCGCGGCCGAGCCGAGCACGAAGCCGCCGCCGTGGATTTCGAGCACGACCGCCCGGGATCCGAAGTTCCCGTCCGGACAGGCGTCCGGCACGAACAACCGGACCGGAATCTCCGGACCACCGGGCGCACCGGGGACCAGCCACTCCTCGACGGCGACGCCCGAGGTGTCCGCGGGACCGAGCCCGGACATCAACTCGTCGAAGGTGCGGCGAGCCTCCTCCAGATTCTCGAGGCGCAGGTCGGGTAGCTGCGCCAGGGCCGCGGCGAGATCGGGATCGACCGTCGCCGCGAACGGCATAATCTCACTCATGCCGGATGACACTAACCGATTCGGCAGTCGCAGTGCAGATTTTCTCCGGGGCAGAACTATTCGGCGAGCAGGCCCTTCGCGATGTGGGTCACCTGGATCTCGTTGCTTCCCGCGTAGATCATCAACGACTTGGCATCGCGCGCGAGCTGCTCGACGCGGTACTCGGCCATGTAGCCGTTGCCCCCGAACAACTGCACCGCTTCCATCGCCACCTCGGTCGCGGCACGCGAGGAGTACAGCTTCATCGCCGACGCCTCCGACAGGCTCACCGGCTTGCCGGCCGCGGCGCGTTCGATCGCGCTGAACACCATGTTCTGCACGTTGATGCGCGCGACCTCCATCTCGGCCAGCTTGAGCTGGATGAGCTGGAACTGCGCGATCTCCCTGCCCCACAGCTTCCGGGACTTGGCGTACGCGGTGCACAGCTTCAGGCACTGCTCGATGATGCCGAGCGAGAGATAGGCGATGCCGATCCGTTCGGCCGCGAACGATTCCTTCGCGCTGTCCTTGCCGTCGCTCTTGCCGCCCTCCTCGGTTTCGCCGAGCAGCCGGTCGCGGGTGATGCGGACGTTGTCGAAGAACAGTTCGCCGGTGGGCGAGGAGTTCATGCCCATCTTCTTGAACGGGGCGCTCTGCGTCAGCCCCTCCATGCCCTTGTCGAGCACGAACGCGAGGACCTTGCGATCCCGCCGATCGACGGTCGCGTCCCCCTCGTCGAGCTTCGCGTAGACGATGATGACGTCGGCGTAGGGGCCGTTGGTGATGAACGTCTTCTGGCCGTTGAGGATGTAGTCCTCGCCGTCGCGGCGCACGGTCGACTTCATCCCGCCGAATGCGTCGGAGCCGGAGTCCGGTTCGGTGATCGCCCACGCGCCGACCTTCTCCATGGTGACCAGTTCCGGCAGCCAGCGCTTCTTCTGGGCGAGGGTGCCGCGGCTGCGGATGGTGCCGGCGGTCAGGCCGAGGCTCACGCCCATCGACGCGACGAGACCGAGGCTGACACCGGCGATCTCGATGTTGAGCAGCGCCGCCATTCCGGGCGAGCCGCCCATCCCGCCGGACTTGGCGGGCGCGCTCTCCCCCGCTTCCTCGCGGGCCAGGGCTTTCGCCAGCGATTCCCGGGCCATCTCGTCGATGCCGAACGCCGCGAACATCTTGCGGATGATGTCGTACGGCGGCAGCGCACCGCTCTCGAGTTCATCGACGTGGGGGCGGATTTCCTTCTCGATGAAGCCGCGAAGAGCGTCGCGGAACATGAGGTCGGTGTCGGACCACTCGTACATGGTCGCAATATAGAACAGGTTCCTGGGGCCGTACAGGACTCGTCCCACTCCCGCCTTCCCCGCGATCGGAGAGATTTGGACCGCACGATTAGTTAGTGCGCTACTTATATGTGTACGCTCGATCTCGACCGATCGTGACGACACACGAGGAAGCGAAACGGCACATGCGCACTCGCCCCGGCCCCGTCCAGTGGACCGCCTACGCCTTCGGACGCCCCCTACCCGCCTCGATGCGCGAATGGGTCCGCAACGACCTGGTCGGCGACCACGCCGTCCTCCGCCACATGATCCGCAGCCAGGTCCCGTTCCTCCCGGTCTACGCGGCCTTCCTACTGCTCCCCGGGCCGATCTGGCTCCGCCTGAGCACGGCGGGACTCGGCATGATGCTGTCGCTGTTCTTCTCCGTCGCCTACATGGCCCACAACCGCACGCGCCGGCTCGAGAAGAACGGACTGCCCGGCGACCTCGAGAACGACCGGGTCAAGCAGCGGCGCGCGGCCGAGCACGCCGCCTACGAGAAGTGGCGCAGCACTCTCACCCCGCAGTAGCGGGGGCGGCACCAGTAGCGGGGGCAGCACCGACCAACTCCGCGACCATCTCGCGCCCCAGTCGCAGCGGCGCGTCGCTGTGCTCGAGCTTCGACCCGGCGAGCGCGCCGTCGTAGATCAATCGGATCCGCAGGGCGAGGGCATCCGGTTCGGTGACGCCGGCCGCCGTGAGGAGTTCGACCAGCGTGCGCCGCAGCCACTCCCGGTGCGCGACCACCGGCGGAAACGATTCCTCCGGGAATTCCGTTGCGGCATTGGAGTATTGACATCCTCGAAAACCCTTCGAGGGCGCCGACGCGAGTGCCAGGTCGAAGAAGGTGAGGATCTTGACGATCGGATCCTGCACACCGGCGACCGCACCTTCCCACCGGGCACGGTCCCGGCCGTCGAGCCGATCCAGATAGGCGAGCACCAGCGCGTCCTTCGATCCGTAGGACGAGTACAGGCTGGCGCGTGCGACCCCCGATTCGGCGAGGATGCGGTCGATGCCGACGGCCCGGATGCCGTGTTCCGAGAAGAGCGCCGTCGCCGTCTCCAGGAGTCTTTCGGCAGGACCGGGCTTGCCGGTGCGGGTGTTCCGGCCGGTGTTCGACTCGGTGTGGGTGGAGACTGTCACGCCGTCGAGCCTAACCGACCCTCGCAATAGACAGATCGGTCTGTCTACATGTACGGTGAGCTTCGTGACCCACCGCCAGCTGACCCGCCGCCTGCACGTGGACCTCGTGCGCGTGGCCGGCGCCGCGTGTTGTCACATTCACCGCTGACCGGCGAAGCCCCGCCCGTTCTCGGGCCCTGACGCACGTCGACCGTGCCCGGGTGCCGGCGCAGCGACACACCCCATCCCCGTTTCACCGGAAGGTGCCCTCATGTCCCTGTACCTGTACGAACTCGTGCCCGCAGACGGCCAGGCCGACGCCGCGATCAAGGCGTTCGACGCCGAGGTCGCCGCGGCCGGCGGCGAACTCATCGAATCGCAGGTCACCACCGGTGGCGCCCGCGTCTTCGCGATCGCCGAGTTCGACGCCTGCCGCGCAGCCCAGCTCGAAGCCGCCCAGCTCGACGTCGCGGAGATCGTGGGCCCCAACGAAGTTCGTCTGGTCGGCGCGGATCTCGACGAAATCAAGGCAGCGCGTCCCGAGGCCGGCTATCTCGTCGAGTGGGACATCCCGGACACGATCGACATGGACACCTACCTGGCCCGCAAGAAGGCCAACTCCCCCAAGTACGCGAACGTTCCCGAGGTGAGCTTCCTGCGTACCTACGTCCGCGAGGACATGGACAAGTGCTTGTGCTTCTACAACGCTCCGGACGAAGCCGCGGTCGTTCGCGCCCGCGAGGCCGTCAGCACTCCGATCGACCGCATCCACTCGCTCGAAGGGTAGGAACCCGATGACCGCGGCCATGGAACGAACCGACGAGCAACAGCGCCGGGCGATCGCAGAATTCGTGCGCGATCGCGCTGCCGCGCTGGATCGCGGGGAAACCGACACCCGGATCGATCTCGCCCGGATCGGCGAATCAGGTCTTCTCACCGGCGGACTCGACGGCGGCGAACTACGGGACATGGTCGCGGTCATCGAGGACGTCGCAGCCGAATCTCTCGCGGTCGGCTTCTCCCTGTGGGCACAGCGCATGGCCCTCGAGTACATCGACCGCGCGCCGGCGACGCTGCGCGGGAAGTTCCGCGACGACCTGGGCGCAGGCCGGCGGGTCGGCGTCACCGCCATGGCTGCGGCAATGAAACATCTTGCCGGCCTGGGTGATCTCACGCTCGCTGCGGAACGTACCGACGACGGTCTGGTGGTGTCCGGTCCGATCCACTGGGCATCCAACGTATTCGACGATGCACTCATCGTCTTCCCGGCGCGCACCGCCGACGGCAGCGGAGTCGTCGCCGCGGTCCGCGCGGACAGCCCCGGCATCCGCATCGATCCGCGGCCGGACCTGCTCGCCCTCGGCGCGACCGCATCGACCTCCCTGACGTTCGACCGGGTGCACGTTCCGCACGACCAGATCGTCACCGACGAGCTCCGCTCGTTCTGCGGCGCCGTCCGCCCCACCTTCCTACTGTTGCAGACCTCCTTCTGCGTCGGGATCTCTCGCACCGCGCTCGACGAATCCTGTTCTCGTACCACCGGACTCGGCGCACTGTTCGTCGACGAGTACCACGCGCTGCGGGACCGCTTCGACAACCTCCGCGACCGTCTCTACGAGTACGCCGGCGCTCCGGCGTCCGTGGCCCCGGCCGATCTGCTGCGGCTGCGCCTCGACGGTTCCTTCGTCGCGGTCGAGGCGACGCGGCTCGAGTCGACGTTGCGCGGCGGCGCCGGCTACGCGTCCGCGAGCGCAACCAATCGCCGCTTCCGCGAAGCGGCCTTCCTGCCCATTCAATCGCCGTCGGAAGGACAGCTTCGGTGGGAACTCTCGCAGTACGAGTAGTACAGGGCTACAAGAGTTTTCCCGGCCGGACCGAACCCGTTCTCGACGGGGTCGACCTCGACATCGACACCGGCGAGTTCCTGGTGGTGCTCGGCAGCAGCGGTAGCGGCAAGTCCACGTTGCTGCGCATCGTCGCCGGTCTCGACCGTCTCGACCGAGGCGCGGTCACCTGGCCCGAATCCGACGACGCGGCCCGCCCGCACACCGGTGTGGTGTTCCAGCAGCCGCTCCTGATGCCGTGGCTCACCGTTCGCGAGAACGTCGCATTCGGTGGACGTTTCGCCGCCCATCGCGACCGTTTCGACCCCGCGTACGCCGACGAACTGCTCGACACGTTCGGTCTCGCGGGTCTCGCCGGCTACTACCCGGACCAGCTCTCCGGCGGTCAGGCACAACGGGTCGCGGTGGTCCGGGCCGTCGCGGTGCGGCCGCGGCTGCTGCTGCTCGACGAGCCGTTCAGCGCGCTCGACCCGGCGATCCGCGCGGATCTGCAGGACTGGCTGAGCGGGCTCGCCCGCGACCTGGGCTTCACCACGGTGCTGGTCACCCACGACATCGACGAGGCGCTGAGTCTCGCCGATCGCATCGCCCTGCTGGGGTCCGGCGGCCGGGTGCAACAGCAGTGGCACCTGGACCACGACGGAATCACCGAATCCGAACGGCAGCGGCTGCGCACCGAGATCCTCGCCCGCTACCGCGACACCGCACTCGAAATCGCATGAGCACGAACATCGGCCGACGGACGCTGCTGCGCGGCGCCGTCGGTCTCGCCGCCGCGGGTGGCGTCGCAGGCCTTCTCGACCTGGGCCGGGCCGCGAGCACGGACCGCACGAACACCAGCGGCCGACTGCGCATCGGCTACCTGCCGATCACCGATGCCGCTCCCCTGCTCGTGGCACATCACGCCGGGCTGTTCGCCCCGGGCGTCGTCGACGACGTCCGCCCCGTGCTGTTCCGCAGCTGGGCCTCGCTCGCGGAAGCGTTCGTCACCCGCCAGGTCGACGTTGTCCATCTGCTCATGCCGATGGCGTTGCAGCTGCGGTATTCGCTGGGTAGCGCGGTGCGGGTCCTGGGCTGGAACCACACCAACGGGTCCGCGCTCACCGTCGCCCCGCACATCACCGAACTGGGGCAGCTCGCGGGACGACAGGTGGCGATCCCGTTCTGGTGGTCCATCCACAACATCACGGTCCAGCAGATGCTGCGCGCCCACGGCCTGCGCCCGGTGATCCGGCAGTCCGCGTCGCAGTCGGCCGGCACCGTGGAGCTGGTGGTGATGAGCCCGTCCGACATGATTCCGGCGCTCGCGAACGGCTCGATCGCCGCGTTCACCGTCGCGGACCCGTTCAACGCCGCCGCCGACCTGCGCGGCATCGGCCGCATCCATCGGTTCCTCGGCGACGTGTGGCGCGAGCACGCGTGCTGCGCGCTGCTCGTGCACGAGGACCTCATCGACCGCAATCCGACGGTGGTGCAGCAGGTCTCGGATTCCCTTGTGACCGCGCAGCTGCGGATCGGCACCGACCGCCGCGCCGCCGCGGAAGCCCTGACCGCCGGCTATCTGCCGCAGCCACTGCCCGCGGTGACCCGCGCGCTCACCTACCCCGAGCCGCCGGGAACCATCCGGCACCCGCAGTGGCATCCTCAGCGGATCGGCTATCAGCCGTTCCCGTTCCCGAGCTTCACCGAGGCGCTGGCGCTGGCCATGCACGACACGGTCGTCGACGGCGACACCCGTTTCCTGTCGCGTCTCGATCCCGCGACCGTGCACGCCGACCTGGTCGACGACCGCTTCGTGCGGACCTCCCTGGTCCGGGTGGACGGCACCGCCGCGTTCGGTCTGCCCGCAGATCTCACCCGTATCGAGGAGGTCGATCCATCGTGAGCACCACCGCGCTCGCTTCCCGTGCCCCCGTCAGTCCGCGTCGGGACGCGTGGTGGCCCCCGTTCGCCGCGATCGCCGTCGCCGTGTTCGTGTGGTGGCTGCTCACCACCGTGGTCGCCGGATCCGATTCGCTGGTCCGGGAATTCGCACCGCAGCACGTGGTGCCCGCTCTCGGGGATCTGATCTCCCGCGGGGTGCTGCTGCCGGATATCGCGGCGAGCATGTGGCGGCTGCTGGTGGGGCTGCTGATCGCCGCGGTGGTCGGGATCCCGCTCGGGCTGCTCATCGGACTGAACCCGGTCGTCGAGCGGGCGTCGATGCCGGTGGTGCAGTTCCTGCGGATGATCTCACCGCTGTCGTGGGCTCCGATCGCGGTGGCGCTGTTCGGAATCGGACACCAACCGGTGTTCTTCCTGATCGCCGCTGCGGCGGTGTGGCCGATCGTCATCAATACCGCCGCCGGCGTCCACGGCATCGATCCGGGACATCTGCTCGTCGCCCGGTCGTTCGGCGCCACCCGCCTCGAACAGCTGAGATCGGTGGTGCTGCCCGCGATCCGCGGACAGGTGCAGACCGGTCTGCGCGTCGCCCTCGGCATCGCGTGGGTGGTGCTCGTTCCCGCCGAGATGCTCGGCGTCCGATCCGGACTCGGCTACCAGATCCTCAACGCCCGCGATCAGCTCGCCTACGACCAGGTGATGGCCGTGATCGTCGTGATCGGTGCGCTCGGCTTCTGCCTGGACTGGGCGGCCCGTCACGTGCTGCGCGAGCGCCGGCGACCGGTCCCGGTCGAGGACGGCGACTCCCCCAGGTCGCTCTGATCGACCTTCCCCGGGTTCTCACGCGGCGGGGCGGGGTTCCGGCTATCGCTTCCAGGCGGCGAGCACGGTGCGCACCGCCGTGACGACGGACAGCGGCTGGTCGAACATCGGATGGTGACCGGCCGCGGGCAGTACGGTCATCACCGCGTCGGGACCGAACAGCTCCCGCAACTGGGCGTACAGGGCGTCGTCGACGATGCCGTGCTCGCTGCGGAAGTACACGACCGGGCAACGCGGGGTCATCTCCTCGAGACTGCTCCGCGTCTCCCGACCGATCCGCATGGCGTCGAACTTCCAGGTGTACCCGCCGTCGACGGGCTTCAGCGAGCCGCGGGCGATGTGATCGAACACGTACGGCTCGGCATGCTCCTGCGGCGGAACGAGACGGAAGCGCGCGACCGCATCCTCGACGGTCGGGTACACCTTCGGTGGACCCGCCGGCCGCGCCGCCTTCATGCGCATCTCGAGTTCCTCGGGGGTGAGATCGCGGATCGGCGAGTCGAGGATGACGACACCGGCGAGACGCTCCCCCATCCGGTGCGACGCCGCGAACGACACGATGCCGCCCATGCTGTGCCCGACCAGGACGGGCGGTCCGACGATCCCGCCGGCTTCCGCGGCGGCGAGCACCTCGTCCGTCCAGGTTTCGAGACCGTAGTGGTCGCGGTGGTCGCTGTCGCCGTGTCCGCTCAGGTCCAGCGCGACGACGCGCCGGGACTCGGCGAGCTGCGGCCCGATGTGGTCCCACCAGCCCGAATGGGCCATACCGCCGTGGACGAGGACGATGCCGGCCTGCCCCGGATCACCCCACGCTCGGTAGAAGATCGTCGCGCCCGACACCGTGCATTTGCCCGTTTCCACGGGAGCAGCGAGGGCGTCGACGAACCACTGGGGAGCAGCACCGTTCTCATTGCTCATCACTCGAACTTAAGCGAAGTGTGACGTCCACCAACATCCGGGCCGTCTTTCCGCCTCACGCGTCAGCGGGAATTGCGCGCTCGACGGCGGTCCGCACCAGCTCGGCGGCGCGCTTCTCGTCGAAGATTCCCGGAAGCGTGAGGCGCTCCAGGATCAGCCAGTTCAAGGCGAGGTACAGCAGCACGACGGCGTCCTCGCCTCCGGGCAATCCGGACTCCCGGTAGTTGGCCACGTTGAAGTCGAGATCGGCTCGCACCCGCTCGGTGAGCAGGGCCTGCAGTTCGGGTCGCCGTGTCGCCTCGAGCCGGAGTTCGAGGACGGCGAGATATCCGCTTCGGAAGCCGCTGACCCGTTCGATCACTTCGGTCATCAAGTCGATCATGGACTCGCGGGTCTGTCTCTGCCGCGACTGCGCTACGACGTCCTCCCCGGGAATCAGCCGCTCGTAGTAGCGGTGTCCCACCT
>NZ_JADZGH010000049.1:6521-13802 GCF_015865005.1 Rhodococcus sp. CX | reverse complement strand
GGCGGTTCCCGCCGGCACTCCCGCTTCCTTGTCCACCGCGCGGAACGTCAGCCCGCGTGCCCCGTCTCGGGCGAGCACCTCGATCGATGCGTCCAGCAGGGCCTGGCGACGCTCGGGATTCGCGCGAACCACTTGACACCACTCCATCCGTAGTACTACGTTCAAACCACTTCAACCATAGTACTACGGACGAGGTGGCTTCTGTGCGAAAGCTCGTCTACTACGTGGCCGTCTCCCTCGACGGCTACATCGCCGGTCCCAACGGCGAATTCGACTTCTATCCGATGTGCGACGACATGTCGTCCTGGATCGGCGAGACGTATCCGGAATCGATCCCGACCCACGTTCGCGAACTCGTGGGCATGCCGACCGATACGCCGAACCGGACGTGGGACACCGTGGTGATGGGTCGCGGCGCCTACGAACCGGCACTCGCGGAGGGGGTGGTCAGTCCGTACGACCACCTGAAGCAGTACGTCTTCTCGCGCACTCTCGCACCGGTGGACCATCCACGAGTCGACATCGTCGACACCGATCCGGTGGAACTGATTCGGAATCTGAAAGCGCAAGAGGGCCTGGACATCTGGCTCTGCGGCGGCAGCAATCTCGCGGGGCAGCTCATCGGCGAGATCGATCGGCTGATATTCAAGAGCTATCCCGTCCTCGCGGGAGCCGGTCTGCCGGCACTGTCCGGGTCCTTTGCGCCGACGCAGTTCACGGCCACCCGGCGCCGGGAGTTCGGCAACGGCGCGCAGGTGACGTGGTTCGACCGAGCCTGAATCAGGGCATTCCCAGGAGCACGAAACCTTTGAAACGCGGTCAGTTTCGTGATTCGTTCTCTACGTCCCGGCGCGACGCGCCTCCGGTCAGAGCGCGCGCGATCTGCTGGAGCCGCAGATCCTCCTGTTCCGGTTGCGGATGCACGACTGCGGACATCGCCTCTCCGTCGAGCATGTGCACGATCGAGAACACGATCGTGGTGAACACCTGCGGGTCGAATCGGGCTGCAACCGGCAGCGCGGCAGCGAATTCCGCGATCTCGGCGTGGTAGCGCGCGGCCAGCGGTTCGAGCCGTTCGCGCAGCGCCGCATCGGTGCGGGCCGCGCCGAGCAGTTCGTACCAGGCCGCGTTGATCGGGGCACGGCACGCGGCACGCACCAATTGCAGGCTCGCGAGGACCGATTCGTAGCTCCGGTCGATCACGCCGAGCCGCGCGAGGCCCTCCCGGTACTTCTCGAACTGCCGTTTGCGCACCTCGTCGGCGGCCGCGACCATCAGGTCCAGCCGAGTCGGGAAGTGCCGGAAGACCCCACCGGAGGACACCCCGGACCGGCTGCACACCTCGGCGATGGTGGTCGCGGTGTAGCCGACCTCGCCCAGCGCGGCGACCGTCGCATCGAGGATGCGCCCGATCGTCGCTTCCCGGCGTTCCTGCTGCGTGCGTGGACGGGAAATCGAGGTCATCCGACCTCGACGCGCTCGGGGACGTCCCCGCGCGCCGGGGCGGGCCCGCGTTCGGCGACGCCGGCACGCAGGAAACGGCCGGTGCCGACGGTGGTGCCGTAGCCGGGAACGAACTCGCCGTCGCGGAAGACGACCCGTCCGGCGACGACCGTCGCGGTGACGGCGGCGTCGTTACGGTTCACCATCCGGCGCAGGCCACCGAACTCGGGCATGGGTTCCTCGTGGTAGCGCTCGGTCGCCTCGTCGAGACCGGCGGGATCGACGACGACGAGATCGGCGCGGTCGCCGACGCGCAGGTGCCCGGCGTCGATTCCGTAGAAGTCGCCGAGTTCCCCGGTGAGTTTGTGGACGGCCGTCTCGAGGGGCATCACCGGCTTGCCGCGTTCGGCGAAGTCGTGGATGCGGCGCAGCATGCGGATCCCGTAGTTGTAGAACGCCATGTTGCGCAGGTGCGCACCGGCGTCGGAGAACCCGACCGTGACGCCAGGGGTGTTGATCAGGCGGTTCAGCACCTCGGGCCGGTCGTTGGCAATGACGGTGTGCCAGCGGAATTCCCGGCCGTATTCGACGACGAGATCGAGGAACACGTCGACCGGATGCAGCTTGCGTTCGCGCGCGACGTCGCCGATCGAGCGGCCCACGAGGGACTCGTCGGGGCAGGCCACGATGTCGGTGTCGTCGAAGTCGCGGTGCCACACCCGCGGCGAGAACTTCTTCTCGAAGTCCTGCCGGAACCACCGGCGGTAGGCCTCGTCGCGCAGCAGGTCGTTGCGACCCATCTCCTCCTCGAGATGCAGTGCGGCGCGGCCGGATCCGAATTCCTCGAAGACGACGAGGTCGATTCCGTCCGAGTGCACCTCGAAGGTGGTGGGCAGGTGCTGCCAGCGGAATGCGCCGCGTCCGAACTTGTTGGCGGCCTTCGCGATCGGACCGAAGATGCGGTGCACCCACCGTTCTGCCTTGGTGTCCGCGGCTGCGAGGATCGAGGCCTTCATGGGGCGACGGCCGATGCCGGTGCTCGCGAGCGCGAAGAACGCCACGTCGTACTTGGTGTTGAGGTTGGGCACGGCCTGCAGCACCCGGCCACGACGGCGCAGGATCCGGTGCAGCCTGCGGAATTCCGACCACGAGGCGTGGGTGGACGGCAGTGTCCGGGACCGGTAGCGGTCTCCGTCGATCTTGTCCCACGGGTTCGTCATGGTGGAGACCCCGAGGAAACCCGCGTCGAGCGCTTTGCCGACGGCGGTGTCGATGGCGACGAGTTCTTCGCGGGTGGGCTTGTTGACCGAGTCGGTGGAGCGGCCCAGTCCCATCACGGCGGCGCGCACGTCCGAATGGCCGATGAACGCGGCGACGTTCGGTCCGAGGGGCAGCGCGTCGATCGCCGCGATGTACTCCTTCGGCGACGTCCAGTTCTTCGCGGTCTCGAGCGCGCTGAGCACGTGATCGCGGGGCAGCGCCTCGACGCGGCTGAACAGGTCGGCGGCGTCGACCGGCGGCACGAACACCGTCGACAGCGAGCAGTTGCCCATCAGGACGGTCGTGACGCCGTGCCGCACCGATTCGGACAGGCCCGGCGCGACGAGCACCTCGGCGTCGTAGTGCGTGTGCGCGTCGACGAATCCGGGCATCACCCACCGGCCGCGCGCATCGACGACCTCGGTGTCCGGGCCGGCCGGCAGCGGCTCGACGCTCTCCGTCACCACGACTCCACCGCGGATGCCGAGGTCGCGGACGACGCCGGGAGCGCCGGTCCCGTCGAACCACAGGCCGCCGCGCACGATCACGTCGAACGGTTCACTCATGAGTCCCCTCCTCCTCGAGTTCGCTCACGATAGCCAGAAAAGAGGTCGCCCACTCTCTAAATCCCGAAAATGGGATTCGGCCGACGGAACCGCGACGCGATTCGCGGGTGGTTCGGCCACATGCAACCCGGTCGCCACCAGGGAATTCACCGGCTACGACTACCGGCAGCCGCCCTGGGCCGCCCAGTACCCCGATCCGGCGCAGCTCCCGAGGTCGACGGCATGAAACTCGACATCGAGAAGCTCGCCGAAGTCGCCCCGAACCTGCTCGTCGGGACGTACTTGCCGCTCGAGGAGAGCGACGAGGAGACGTATCCGCCATCGCCCCCACCGTCGGCGACCTACGCAATCCGGCGGCGTTCGCGCCTCCTGAGAAGACCAACTGCCGCCGATGCCTTGTTCACGACGCTCGACATCCACGACGCTCGACATCGCGAAAACGACCACACCGTCTACATGGGCGAGTTCCGAACCAATGCCCCCGCCGCGTTTGACTTCGCGGGCCCGCTGAGCCTGCCTCATCTGCTCGACGTTCCCCGTCCCGAAACTGGGCGCCGCGACCGACCAGTATTCCGCCACGGTGGTTCCGGCGATCGACTGATGCACCTGCCCGCCGGAAAGACCGCGCAGATATCGGAGTCGACACCATTCGACGCCTGTTCTGGTACTACGACCAGTTTGACCTTACCGACAGCGACATGATCCTCGCTCCTGCCGTTCGCTGCTCGAAGGTCCCGAGGTCGCTGTACCGATCAACGACAATATGCATGGGCATCTCGAATACCCAAGGATGCCCGTGCTCCTCGCCACCGACGACGGTCCTGTCCGTGAACACTGCGATCGCGCCATGCCTGTCACCAATGACCCCTACGACAGGTTCTCCCACGCCCCCGAACTGTTCCAGATCCCTCTCGCCGATACCTGGCCGCTGCAGAGTCCGACCGATGAGCCGCGCAGTTCCTGACCGGCCCCTTCACCAGCGCGACGGCGGGAGCAACTGAACCGACTTCGGAACCGGAGATGAACCTGCACCGGTACCGATTCCCTGAACAATTGCGTCACCAGGTGCTGCTGTCCCAGTCGACCGCACCGTTGAGCGACGCGGTGCCGTTGCCCGAATTCGCGCAGAAGGCAGTGACGTTGTCGGTGATCCCGACCAAGTTGCCAGGATCGAGAGTCTTGAGATCGTGCTCGCGCAGCAAGTCCATCAGAATGCTCTGCTGTTCGGACGTGTCCGCAGCCAGATAGTCCGCACAGGTCGTCGAGTCACCCGTGGAACTGCACCCGGTCAGGATCGCGACGGTCACGGCCGCGCCGCACAACGCAGCGACTCGCTTCGCCGAGACCCCCTTCACTTGAAAAGGTCCTTGATCTTGTTGCGATAGCGGTAGGCAGCCCCACCGACGATCGCGATAGGGATAACCCAGACCGGACCACTTACCGTACGAGTCCTCGCAGCAACGTAATCCACGGAATCTGGGGAAGCTGCAAGTAGATCGCTCAACAACTGAAGATTGCTCATGGGCGGTGACGATAGGGGTGGCGACACGATCGAAGGAACCATTGGTCGTCGAATTCGTATGATCGGAGGACAGAATTGACAGAAATTCCAGGTCGGACAGCACAGATCAAGCCTCCCAATACATTCCGGAGGGCCCAGGGTCGATCAGGGCACGTTATTGTGTCGCATGCGATTTCCCTGCCGCGCCGGCGCATCCACACTTCTGCTCGCGATGCTACTTACGATGGCATCCTGCGGTTCGAACACCGTGGAACCGGTGGCCGAGACGGCAATCACGCCGCCTTCGGGCGAACCGACAACAACGGCAGCACCAGCGACAACAGTTCCGGCGACCCAACCACCCCGGGTCATCCAGAGCCCGGCGAAGCCTCCCCGTGCAGCCCACCGGGCGCTCGGCAAAGTATCCGACGAGATCCTGACGTGGGGTTGCCTCGAGGGCGCAGAAGACAACGACGCGTATGGAACACTCTCCGAACATCGCGTCCAGGGCCAGGCAATCGACGAGGGGTCGATGATCACGTTCCCTCCCCTTACAGTGCCGACCGGCAGCGCAATCGACACGTTCTCGTGCGCGGTTGCGGGGACCGGAGCCTCACTCTCGGTCGTGTACGCGCTGGGAATTGTTGTCGAAGCCAAAGGCTTACAACCCGAGCACTCCGATATCATCCTTCGTTCCTACGATGCACGGACAGGGGCGCTACGCGGGGAGTTGAAGGGTGTGTCGAGCGTGTCGGATCGGTACGACGGCCGATTCTCCTTGTACGGGACAACTTCCGGAGTCGCTCTCGGACAATCATTTACAGTCGATTCGAAATGGTTCAGCGTCGTCAATGCCTACTCGACCGGACTCGAGGCGCTGTGGTCGCGCCCGGGAACATTGCTCGGCGCCACGGGTGAAACAGCGGTGCTTGACGAACCCGCGCCGGGGTCGATGGCCATGAGCCCGGAGGGAACGATCGTCGTTCTGGACAGCGCGACGGCGGTCGAACTGTCGCGATTCGACCACGGTTCCCGAGCTCTGGATGCCAGCGGGTTCAGCATGGGGAGGATCGAGATGATCACCCCACGCGGGTATGGCTTCAGGAGTCTCCGATACGTGGGCGAAGGGCGGACCCGGGTCCCGTCCGGTCGCCTCACATGGGTGGACGGCACGACCGGGATCGCGACCTTCACCGACATCGCCGATCCCGAACAGATGAACTTCGACCCGTTCGGCAACCTCGTCGTCGTCACACCCGGCGGGAGCGGAGATCAGGTCGGGTTCGGTGTCTACGACATCCGTACGTCGGAACCGGTCCTTACGCTGACAGGAAACCAGGCATACGGCCTGTCGATCTCGAACATCGTTGTCGCGAACCGATTGCTCTATACAGCGAACCGCACCGACAGCCCGGTCACCGATCTTGCCACGGAGGAGACCGTCTCGAGCGGCTGGGCCAATCGTCCCGTCCATCGCGTCGGCGGGCGGACAATTGTAGCCGTCACCGAGACGACGTCCGACGGCCGAACCCGGCTCGACTGCACCTTCGTCGACAAGTACATGGACTACGGACTGTCCTCTCACCGGATGCGGATCAGCAACTATTACGACTGCCCTTCGTACCGGATCGTCGACGATGTGAACGGAGTGTTCCCCGGGCCTGCTTCTTGACGGGAATCCGTATCGCGACCCGACGGATCACGAGCGATACCTGAGCACCTGTTCATATGAGAAGTTATGATTCGATGATGGATGTCGTAGCAATGCACATGAGCGACGGCCTCATCAACGCCCCGACGTCCCTCCTGTTCGGTGCCGTGGCGGTCGCCGGACTCGCGATCGCACTGTGGCGGGCACGGACCGAACTCGACGAGCGGACCGCTCCCATGGCGGGTTTGGTGGCCGCGTTCGTGTTCGCCCTGCAGATGGTGAACTTCCCGATCCTTCCCGGCGTGAGCGGACACGTCCTCGGTGGCGCGCTCGCCGCGATCCTCGTCGGCCCGTACACCGGCGCGCTGTGCCTCGCGATCGTGCTGATCGTCCAGGCCCTGTTGTTCGCGGACGGTGGCCTGAGCGCCCTCGGCGCGAACATCACCAACATGGCGCTGATCGGCGTCGCGACCGGCTACGGCATCGCGGTCGCGCTGCGGTCCCTCCTCCGCGGTCGCACCCGTGGTCGGGGCCTGGCGGTCGTGTCGTTCACGGCGGCACTGGCCGCCGTGGTCGCGGCGTCCGCCGGATTCCTGCTCGAGTACGCGATCGGCGGCGCCTCCACCACCTCGCTCGGGACCGTGGCCGCCTACCTGCTCGGCACCCACGTATTGATCGGCGCCGGGGAGGGAATCGTCACCGCCGCGACGGTGGCCGCGGTCGCCAGGGCCCGGCCCGATCTGGTGTATCTCCTGCGCACCGCACCCCGACCCGCACCCGCACCCGCGTCGGACGTGACGGCATGAGCCGGCGCCGGGTACTGCTCACCCTCGCCGCGGTCACCCTGCTGATCGCCGGGG